>NZ_JBYCLG010000074.1:0-10334 GCF_057473785.1 Mycobacterium sp. TH-M103 | reverse complement strand
GGAACTCGCGCGCCGAGGTCGCCGAGATCGCGTTCACCGCGTTCAGTTCCAAGAAGGCCAGTAAGCAGGTCCCGGGCCGGTTGGTGGTGCGCCGCATCCCCGACCTCAACCACCGCAGCCGCGACGGGCAAGCCACGCTGTTTGACACCTGGCGCTTCCACGCGTTCTTCACCACCAGCGCCCTGGCCACTGTCACCGCCGACAAGACCCACCGCGGTCACGCGATCATCGAACAGGTCCACGCCGACCTCAAAGACTCCGCCCTGGCGCATCTACACTCGGGGCGATTCGCCGCCAACGCCGCCTGGCTGGTGCTGGCGGTGATGGCGTTCAACCTCACCCGCGCCGCAGCCACCATCGCCGGGCCCCGATTGGCCAGGGCCCGCACCGCCACCATCCGCCGCACGCTGATCACGGTGCCGGCGCGGATCGCGTCCTCGGCCCGCCGCCTGACCCTGCACCCACCGCAGGGCTGGCCATGGAAATCAGCGTGGAACACCCTGTTCGACAGCCTGTTTCGCCGAAACACACCGATCATCGCCTAACCCACGCGCTCCCACCGACCCTCAACGCGAAAGACCAAGTGGAACAACCCGACACCGAGGTCGGGCGATCACACACGTCCAACACCGCAGCACACCCAGTTCAAGACGCACAACCGAAATCGACTTCAGACCGATAGCCCATCGGTGGATTGAGGCTAAACGGCGCGCAACCCCGAAAGCACCTCGTCGACAACCGAATCCGTCGCCACCGGCACCTGCTCGCCGGTCGTCAGGTCCTTCACCCCGACCGTGCCGGCCTCCAGGTCACGGTCGCCGGCGACCAGCGCAAAACGCGCACCGGAACGGTCGGCGGCGCGCATCGCGCCCTTGAGCCCCCGGTCGCCGTAGGCCATGTCGACGCGCACACCGCGGGCGCGCAGCCGTGCCGCCAGCACCGCCAGCCGCAACTTGGCGGCCTCGCTCAACGGCACTCCGAACACGTCGCAGCGCGTCGTCTCCCCCGCGCTCTTGCCCTCGGCGCGCAGCGCCAGCAGGGTCCGGTCGACACCGAGCCCGAAGCCGATGCCGGACAGATCCTGGCCGCCGAGCCGGTGCATCAGGCCGTCGTAGCGGCCGCCACCGCCGATGCCCGACTGCGCGCCCAGGCCGTCGTGCACGAACTCGAACGTGGTCTTGGTGTAGTAGTCCAGCCCGCGCACCATGCGCGGGTTGATGACGTAGGGCACCCCGAGGGCGTCCAGGTGGGCCAGCACGGTGTCGAAGTGGGCCTTGGCGACGTCGGACAGATGGTCCAGTAGTACCGGGGCGTCGGCCGTCATCGCCTTCACCTCGGGCCGTTTGTCGTCGAGCACGCGCAGCGGGTTGATCTCGGCGCGCCGGCGGGTGTCCTCGTCGAGATCGAGCCCGAACAGGAACTCCTGCAACAGCTCCCGGTACTGCGGGCGGCAGGTCTCATCGCCCAGTGAGGTGATCTCCAGCCGGAACCCGTCGAGCCCCAGCGCGCGGAAGCCGGCGTCGGCGACCGCGATCACCTCGGCGTCCAGCGCCGGGTCGTCGACCCCGATCGCCTCCACGCCGACCTGCTGCAGTTGCCGGTAGCGCCCGGCCTGCGGGCGCTCATAGCGGAAGAACGGTCCGCCGTAACAGAGCTTGACCGGCAGCGCGCCGCGGTCCAGACCGTGCTCGATCACCGCGCGCACCACCCCGGCGGTCCCCTCGGGCCGCAGCGTCACCGAGCGGTCACCCCGGTCGGCGAAGGTGTACATCTCCTTGGACACCACGTCGGTGGACTCCCCGACGCCGCGCGCGAACAGGGCGGTGTCCTCGAAGATGGGCAGCTCGATGTCGCCGTACCCGGCCCGGCGGGCGGCGCCGAGCAGGCCGGAGCGCACGGCCACGAACTGCGCCGACTCCGGCGGGAGATAGTCCGGCACCCCCTTGGGCGCCGAGAACGCCGTAAATTCCGTCACGGGCTCAGGCCCTCGATGAAGGGATTGTGCCGGCGTTCGGCGCCGATGGTGGTGGCGTTGCCGTGCCCGGGCAGCACCACCGTCTTGTCGTCGAGCACCAGCAGCTTGCCGGCGATGGAGGTCAGCAGGTCGCGGCCGCTGCCGCCGTGCAGGTCGGTGCGGCCCACGGAGCGCTCGAACAGCGTGTCGCCGGTGAACACCACGTCGGCATCGGCGTCGCCCGCCTGCGGGACCCGAAAGACGACCGAGCCGCGGGTGTGTCCGGGCGTGTGATCGACGTTGACGCTGACACCGCCCAGATCGAGCTTGTCGCCGTCGCGGTCCAGCTCGACCACCTGCCTGGGCTCGCGGAAGAAGGCCCCCGCGACCACCTGCGCCAGCCGCGGCCCCAGGCCGTAGATCGGGTCCTTGAGCATGAACCGGTCCTCGGGATGGATGTAGGTCGGGCAACCGAAGGTGTCGGAAACCTTCTGCGCCGACCACATGTGGTCGATGTGCCCGTGGGTGAGCAGCACCGCCGACGGCGTCAGCCGATGCTTGTCGAGGATGCGGCGCAGCGGGCCCATCGCACGCTGCCCCGGATCGACGATGACGGCATCGCTTCCGGGCCGCTCGGCCAGGACGTAGCAGTTGCACTGCAACATCCCGGCGGGAAATCCGGTGATCAACACGGTTCCCAGTTTCCCATGGGGCCGCGTGACACCCGTCGCGGCGCCCGCATTAGCCTGAGCAGCCTGAGCTTTCTACTCGGCCGCTCATCACCAAACACGGAGGCAAACCGGTCGTGCCGACCAACGAACAGCGACGTGCCACAGCCAAACGCAAATTGGAGCGGCAGCTCGAGCGCCGCGCGAAGCAGGCCAGAATGCGCCGGATCTTCGTGATCGCCGCCGGCGCGATCGTGGCGGTGGCCGTGATCGCCGGCGTGGCGTTCGCGGTCATCAACAACCGCCACGACCACCGGGGCACCACCGCCGCACCCGCCACGACGACCACCAGCAGCCCGGCGCAGACGACCACGACCGCGTCCCCGCAGCCCGGGGCTGTTCCGCCGTTGCCGCCGTTCAAGCCGTCGGCCAGCCTCGGCGCCGACTGCCAGTACCCGGCGACGAAGACGGCGGCCGCCAAGGATGTCAAGCCGCCGCGGAGCGGCAAGGTGCCCACCGACCCGGCCCAGGTCAGCGCCAGCATGATGACCAACCAGGGCCCCGTCGGCCTCCTGCTGGCCAACAACGAATCACCCTGCACCGTCAACAGTTTCGCCAGCCTGGCTCAGCAGAAGTACTTCGACGGCACCAAGTGCCACCGGCTGACAACCTCGCCGACGCTGGGCGTCCTGCAATGCGGCGACCCGGCGGGCAAGGGCACCGGCGGCCCCGGCTATCAGTTCGCCAACGAGTACCCCACCGACCAGTACCCGCCGAACGATCCCAAGCTCGACGAGCCGGTGCTGTATCCGCGCGGCACGCTGGCGATGGCCAACGCCGGGCCGGGCACCAACGGCAGCCAATTCTTCCTGGTCTACAAGGACTCCGAGCTGCCGCCCCAGTACACCGTGTTCGGCACGATCCAGTCCGACGGGCTGACCACGCTAGACAAGATCGCCAAGGCCGGCGTCGCCGGCGGCGGCGAGGACGGGCCGCCGGCCACCGAGGTCACCATCAAGTCGATCATGCTCGACTAGGGCGCCGGCCTCAGGACGCGGACGTCACCCGGTACACGTCGTACACACCCTCGACGTTGCGCACGACGTTGAGCAGGTGCCCCAGATGCTTGGGGTCGCCCATCTCGAAGGTGAACCGGCTGATCGCCACCCGGTCGCCCGACGAGGTGGTGACCGACGCCGAGAGGATGTTCACCTTCTCGTCGGCCAGCACCCGCGTGATGTCGGAGAGCAACCGGTGCCGGTCGAGCGCCTCGACCTGGATGGCCACCAAAAACACCGACGACGCCGACGGCGCCCACAGGACCTCGATGATGCGCTCGGACTGCTGCTGCAGCGACGCGGCGTTGGTGCAGTCGGTGCGGTGCACGCTGACCCCGCCGCCGCGGGTGACGAAGCCCATGATCGCGTCGCCCGGCACCGGGGTGCAGCACTTGGCCAGCTTGGTCAGCACGCCCGGGGCGCCCGGGACCGAGACGCCGACGTCGTCGTTGCTGCGCGGGCGGCGCAGCATGGTCGCCGGTGTGGACCGTTCGGCGAGGTCCTCTTCGGCCTGGTCGATACCGCCGAGTTCGGCCAGCAGCCGCTGCATCGCGTGCTTGGCCGATACGTGCCCCTCGCCGATCGCGGTGTAGAGCGCGGACACGTCGGCGTAATGCAACTCGCGGGCAACCGCCCCCATGGATCCGCCGTTCACCAAGCGTTGCAACGGAAGTCCGCCGCGGCGCACCTCGCGGGCGATGGCCTCCTTGCCGGCCTCCAGGGCTTCCTCGCGGCGTTCCTTGGCGAACCACTGCCGGATCTTCGCCTTGGCCCGCGGCGACACCACGAACTGCTGCCAATCCCGCGACGGCCCCGCGTTGGGCGCCTTGGACGTGAAAACCTCGACGACCTCGCCGTTTTCGAGCTTGCGTTCCAGCGCCACAAGTCGCCCGTTGACCCGCGCGCCGATGCAACGGTGACCGACCTCCGTGTGCACGGCGTAGGCGAAGTCCACCGGTGTCGACCCCGTCGGCAGCGTGATGACGTCGCCCTTGGGGGTGAAGACGAAGATCTCCTGCACCGCAAGGTCGTAACGCAACGACTCCAGGAACTCACCCGGGTCCGCGGCCTCACGCTGCCAGTCGAGCAACTGACGCATCCAGGCCATGTCGTCGATCTCGGCGGCCGCGTGGGGATGCGGAATGCCGTTGCGGCCCTTGGCTTCCTTGTAACGCCAGTGCGCGGCGATGCCGTATTCGGCGGTGCGGTGCATGTCGCGGGTGCGGATCTGCACCTCCAGCGGCTTGCCCTCCGGGCCCACGACGGTGGTGTGCAACGACTGGTAGACCCCGTAACGCGGCTGGGCGATGTAGTCCTTGAAACGACCGGCCATCGGCTGCCACAGCGAATGGACAACGCCCACCGCGGCGTAGCAGTCGCGGATCTCGTCGCACAGGATGCGGATACCGACCAGGTCGTGGATGTCGTCGAAGTCGCGACCCTTAACGATCATCTTCTGGTAGATCGACCAGTAGTGCTTGGGGCGGCCCTCCACGGTCGCCTTGATCTTCGAGGCGTTGAGCGTGTTGATGATCTCGGCGCGCACCTTGGCCAGGTAGGTGTCCCGCGACGGCGCGCGCCCGGCGACCAGGCGGACGATCTCCTCGTACTTCTTGGGATGCAGGATCGCGAACGACAAGTCTTCCAGCTCCCACTTGACGCTGGCCATACCCAGCCGATGGGCAAGCGGGGCAATCACTTCCAGCGTCTCGCGGGCCTTGCGCGCCTGCTTCTCCGGCGGCAGGAAGCGCATGGTGCGCATGTTGTGCAACCGGTCGGCGACCTTGATCACCAGCACCCGGGGGTCGCGGGCCATCGCGGTGATCATCTTGCGGATGGTCTCGCCCTCGGCGGCGCTGCCCAACACCACCCGGTCCAGCTTGGTCACGCCGTCGACGAGGTGACCGACCTCGTCACCGAACTCCTCTCTCAAAGCCTCGATCGAGTACCCGGTGTCCTCGACGGTGTCGTGCAACAGCGCGGCCACCAACGTAGTGGTGTCCATGCCCAGCTCGGCCAGGATGTTGGCGACGGCCAGCGGGTGGGTGATGTAGGGGTCGCCGGAATGCCGGATCTGCGTGGCGTGCCGCTGGTCGGCGACCTCGAAGGCCCGCTGCAGCAGCTGCATGTTCGCCTTGGGATAGATCTCCCGGTGCACCGCCACCAGCGGTTCCAGCACGGGATTGAGGGTGCTGCGCTGCGCGGTCATCCGTCGGGCCAGCCGGGCCCGGACCCGGCGGGACGCGCTGCTGCTGGTCTTCGGCGTCTCGCCGGGCGGCTGGGGTGTGCCGCGCGACGATTCGGGAGCGGGATCGTTGCGCAACGCGTCGTCGGCCGGCGGCGGCACAGTCTGCGCCATGCTCTGGTCGTCCGCCACGTCGGTCACCTCCGACCTTCGAGGATATCGCCTCGGCGGCGCGAACAGGCTGACTGGCATCCCTGCGCCTGCCCGTTACACGTCGGCGGACGGCGGGCGGATGGCGGAGGACGACCGAGCAAGCGCCAAGCGACTGAAGGTGCTTGCTTCGGGGTTGCACCAGCTGGCGCCACATGCGCGACGGTCGGCGCGTATGTGGCCGCCGATGCCAGGCCGCCGTCCGTGGTCGGGCCTAGCTGGGCGTCGTCCGCGGCGATCGCCGGCAGCGCCGCCGCGGCGGCAGGCCAGGACGTAGGGGCAATCGGCAAACACATCGTCACCCGCGGCGCGGACTATGTGGATGCCGCAAAGGCCTACGCCGCCAACGACCGGGGTAACGCCGAACAGTTGCGTCGGCTGGTGGGCTGATGATCACCGGAGGCTGGCCGACGCTTTCGGGAGTCGAGGCCTCCGACTTCGCCTACTTCGGGGCGCTCGCCGGATATCTGGGCAGAATGCGGCCGAACGCCGAGAGCGCGCTGCAGAAGCTGGCCGAGGATGTTCAACGCCCCGGCGGAGTGTCGTGGGAGGGCGCGGCGGGGGATGCGGCCGCTGGGCGGGCGGCCGCAGACCTCGTGCACGCACGCGAGAGCCTGACCATGAGGATCGTGGCGAATGTCAATGAAGGCCGTTCAGACGTGCCTGGCGGCGGCCAGAAGGGAGTGATCACTATGTATCCGCTTGAGGGCGGTAGCGGAGTACTTTTACTCGGAAAGGACTGGACATGGACCCCGCCTTGGGTGAATAAGAATGTTCCCATCAACTAAAGACACCGGCCCGGAGAACGCGTTTGCTGCAGTGGTGCTGCATAACTTGCTGGGCTACATCGAAGAGCAGAACGCGAAGGGGTTTAAGCCCTTCCACGTCTCCCACGCCTGGACCCAGGGACCCATGATGTACCTCGTCTACTCCGCGCCGCCGTCTGACATCACCAGGGGACTCGTCCGCGACACCAGACGTTCGCTCATCGACCGGGGTCATTGGCCGTCCCAGGACGAGGCGGTGCTGTACTACTACCTACTTGATCTCGAGGAGCGGCAGCCATGGGGGTCTCGCCGGAAGACGGGCGAACCGGACACCATCTTGTGGGACGGCTATCCGCTCAACGATGATCTCCCACAGCGTCCAGCCGATATTGCCAGTGTGCATCGTTACACACGACCGGCCCAGGTCGCCTCGGTGCAGCGCGACAAAAGTCAGGATCGGCGCGTCGTCAACGAGCCCCGCCGGTACGCAGATCCGTTCTGAGCTCTGCCGCAACGTGGCAAGTCGTGCGCCGGCCCAACCTAACGGCTAAACCCGACTCAGGCTGTGCACCGGCAGCGGTGCGACGGCCGCGCGACCGCCCAGCGAGCCGAGCTCGACCACCACCCCGGCCCCGGTCACCCGGGCGCCGGCGCGTTCCATCAACCGGGCCGCGGCGGCGAGCGTGCCGCCGGTGGCCAGCACGTCGTCGACGAGGAAGACGCTGCGGTCGCGCAGGTTGAGCCCGTCGGCGGGGATTTCGATGCAGGCTTCGCCGTACTCCCGGGTGTAGCTCTCGCTGAGCACCGGGGGCGGCAGCTTGCCGCTCTTGCGGATCGCCAGCACGCCGGTCCCCAGCCGGGTGGCCACGGCCGCCCCCACCAGGAACCCCCTGGAGTCGATGCCCGCGACCAGGTCTGCGCCCGACACCATGCCCGCCAGCGCGTCCGTCACCGCCGCCAGCGCGGCCCGGTCGGCGAACAGCGGGGTGAGGTCCTTGAACTGCACTCCGGGCTCGGGAAAATCGGCCACCTTGCGGGTGAGCGACGCGATGAGGTCGGCCAGGGCGGCCTGGGAACCCAGGGCAGCGATCGTACCGGCACGAGTCACTGAAACCTCATTGCACTAGGGCCCATCGGTCCATGTTCCAGCCCGCGCCCCAGCGGGTCGGATTCCTGGTCACCGCGTACATCTTCTTCGACCTCAGCAGCGTGCGTTGCTGTCGATAGAGGGGCAGAGTCGGCATGTCCCTCCACAGTACCGGCGCGGCCTCCCCCACCAGCCTGGCCCGCTCGGCGGGGTCGGCCGACACGGCCAGCGCGCCGATGATGCCGTCGATTTGAGCGTTCGCGAACCCGGACAGGTTGTTGCCGTTACCGCTGTGCAGGTCGTAGGCGTCCATCGCCGACGACCCGGTCGATCCGCTGCCGCTGGCCCCGCCGGTGCTGGCCAGCAGCACGTCGATCTTGCCGTCCCGCAGCGCCTGCGGCCCCGGCGAGTCCAGGGTGACGTTCGTGACGGTGATACCGGCCGCGGCACACGATTTGGTGATCGTCCCGACGGTGACCGCCAGCCGCGCGTTGGGTCCGTGGTAGCCGATCCGCACCGTCACGGGTCCGGCCCCGTGCAGCTCGTCGCGGGCGGCGCCGGGATCGGCCCTGCTGAAGCGCTCGGCATCGGCGCCGGCCTCCCCGCGGGCGACCGCGTCGTCGGTGGCCGGCTCCAGCCGCGAGTTGGCGATCGGCACCCCCGCGTCGCGCGCGATCGTGTCGCGCGGCGTGCACAGCGCGAACGCGCGGCGCACGCTGGTCAGCGCTAGCGGCCCCGCCGGCGCGAAGATGAGCTGTTCGATGCCGTCGGACGGCGAGTCGTCGCGGTCGTAGTCGTCCGGGGTGACCAGCGCCCCGGCCGAACCGGCCGCCACGTCGACCACGTCGACGCTGCGGCTGTTGACCCGATCCTGGATGTCGGCGCCCTGCGACCGCACGATCACCCGCTTGGTGATCGCCCGCGGCCCCCACCACCGGTCGTTGGCGACGAGCACCACCGCGCCGCGGTCCAGCACCGATTCGATCTTGTACGGCCCCGACGACGGGAAACGGCGGAGATCGAGCCCGGGCTTGAGGTCCCAGATGGTGTTCCACAGCCGTGCGATCTGTTCCACCACCGGCTCGTCGTTGTTCAGCAGGGCCGCGGTCACGTCGGTGTGCAACTGGTCGGCGATCACGTGCGACGGCATCATCGAGGTCGCGGTGAACAGCTGCGTGTAGTCGACGACGCCGCGGTCCGGGGCGAAGGACACGCGCGCCTTCTTCTGACCCGGCTTGCACTCGACGTTGGCGATGTCGACGTAGCCGCCCCGGGTGGCCGCGTCGAAGCCCGGAAACCGGCCAGACTGGGCCGCCCAGGCCAGGACGAGGTCGTCGCAGGTCACGGGCTTGCCGTCGGAGTAGACGGCCTTGTCGGCGAGCTGATAGTCGAGCACCAGCGGCGCGCCGTCCACGACCGAGACGGTGCCGAAGTCGTGGTCGGGGACGACCTGCCCGTCCGGCCCGTGGTAACCGAAGCCGGTGAGGGTGCGAGCGAAGGCCTGGGCGCCGGCCGACGCGGCGCCCACGACGGTGTTGGCGTTGTAGGTCAGCAGCGGTCCGTCGACGACGTAGTCGACCTGCGAGGCGGCGCTGCCGGAGCATCCGGTGAGGGTGGCTGCCCCCGCCAGCACCGCGGCCAGAGCAACGATCGCCCATCCGCGCCAGCCGGCCATGCTGACTACCGCCGGCCGGCGTTTCGCTTGCCGCTCGGACGCCGGGTGCCGGTGGGCCGCACGGGCCGGGCGCCCGGGGCGGGCTTGCTAGGGGCCGGCTTGCCGGACCCTGCGGCTTCCGTGTCAGCTTCCGTGTCGTCCTGCGCGGGTTCGGTGTCGCCGGCGGATTCCGCCGGCTCGGTCGTCTCGGTGTCGTCCCCGGCGCCGCCGCGCCGCCTCATGACCCGGCGGGTGTGCGTGCGCACCAGCTCCGTGCGCTCCCGCAGCGTGACCAACAACGGCGTCGCGAAGAAGATCGAGGAGTACGTGCCGATCACGATGCCGATCAGCTGCACCAGGGCCAGGTCCTTCAGGGTGCCGACCCCCAGCAGCCACACCGCGACCACCATCAGCGACAGCACCGGCAGCACGCCGATCAGGCTGGTGTTGATCGAGCGCATGAAGGTCTGGTTGATCGCGAGGTTGGCCAACTCGGCGAAGGTGCGCCGGTTGGTGTGCTGGAAGCCGTGGGTGTTCTCCTCGACCTTGTCGAACACGATGACGGTGTCGTAGAGCGAGAACCCGAGGATCGTCAGCAGGCCGATGACCGTGGCGGGGGTGACCTCGAAACCGACGAGCGAGTACACGCCCGCCGTGACGGTCAGGTCGAAGAACATCGCCGCGATCGCCGACAGCGTCATGTAGCGCTCGTAGCGCACGGTGATGTAGAGGGCGACCAGCGCCAGGAACA
>NZ_JBYCLG010000073.1:0-3988 GCF_057473785.1 Mycobacterium sp. TH-M103 | reverse complement strand
CTGGCATGTTCGAGCTTGCGCCATTCGATCGAGGACGCCGTAACGGCGGGAGAGCTCACGATCGTCCAGGCCGAATAGTGGCCGAATAGGGTTGTTCGATGCACATTGCGGTGACGGGCGGAACGGGTTACCTCGGCGCTCATATCGTCAGCGGGCTGCTCGCCGCGGGGCACAGCGTGAACCTGCTGGTGGAACCACAGTGGTCTAACGACGTCCTGATGGGCCGGTTCACTTCTGCGGGGTCGGTATCGGTGCTGCGCGCTGATCTTCGGGCGCCGGGGGTCATCGACGCGTTGCTGGAGGGGTGCGACGCTGTGCTGTACGGCGCGGGCGTGGTGGGCACCGACAACCGGCGTGAGCAATTGATGTGGGACATCAACGCCGACGCCGCCGAGCGGGTCATGCGTCGCGGTGTGGCGCTCGGGCTCGACCCGGTTGTCCTGGTGTCGAGCTACAGTGCGCTGTTCCCGCCACCGGGGCGGATAATCGGTCCGGACTCGCCCACGGCGCAAGGTCGGTCGGCCTACGCGCGGACGAAGTCCTATGCCGACCGAGTTGCGCGCGAGCTGCAGCGTCGAGGTGCGCCAGTGGTGGTGACCTATCCGTCCAGTGTGGTCGGGCCGGCGCTGCACACACCACCTGGTATCACCGAGCAAGGTTGGGGGACCATGGTGCGGTTTCGAGTCGCACCGAGACTGCGCAGTGCCGGCATGCAGATGATCGACGTTCGCGATGTCGCCGACGTCCACGAGCGTCTGATGCGGCCGCGGCGCGGGCCGCGGCGTTATCTGTGCGGTGGGCAGATGCTGACGTTCGATGCGATGATCTCGGCGATCGAGCGAGGCTCGGGGCATCGTATACGTCGGGTACCGATGAGCGCGGGTATGTTTCGACTCGTCGGTCGATTGTCTGATCTTGCGTCCGCGCTGGTGCCGCTGGGCAGCGGGTTCAGTTTCGAAGCCGCGCAACTGATCACCGCGGCGATACCGACTGACGACTCCGAAACGCTGCGTGATCTGCACGTCGCGTGGCGATCGGCCACGGAAGCCATCATTGCGACCTTCGACCTGGGCTCGAACGCCGAAGCGCCACGAGCGACGCGGCGCGGGTAGCCGAGGTCACCGAGGCAGGATGCGGTGTTGCTGTGCAGGCTTGCACAGGACAGTTGAAGCTCCGGAACGGCATGTTGCCCATCAGGCGTGCGCGCCGCCGTCGATCCGGATTTCGGTGCCGGTGATGAACGCGCCGTCGTCAGAAGCCACCATGGCGACCACCGCGGCCACCGCACTCGGGTCACCCAGGATTTCGTTCGCGCTGCCGTGCAGCAGCGGTGTCTGCTTGGCCCACAGCCCCAAGTCGTAACCCTCGGGCATCTTGTCTAGCGTGCTCAGCGCCAGCGCGGTGGCCACGCCGCCGGGTTGGATGTTGACCGCGCGCAACCCCCGCTTCGAATACTCCAGCGCAAGGGAGTGCGTGAACGACAACACCCCGCCCTTGCTGGCCGCGTAGGCCGCCATGTAGGGGTGAGCGAATGACGCCGCGGTGGAGGTGAAGTTGACCACGACGCCGCGGCCGGAAGTCAGCAGCGCCGGAAGCGCCTGGCGGGTCATCAGGAAGGTGCCCGTCAGGTTGACCGCAAGGGTGGCTTTCCAGTCGGCCAGCGGGTGCTCATGCGTGTTGGCGCACCGTTGAATTGCGGCCGCGTTGACCAACACCTCGAGTCCGCCGAGTTCGGCGATGGCCGCATCCACCGCGGCGCTCACGGCGTCCTCGTCGGAGATGTCGAGGACGGCGGTGGTCAGGCGCTTCCCGGTGCCGGCGTCCTCAGCCGCGGCCGCCGTTCCCGCCAACCCGTCCGCCGAGATGTCGTAGGCGACGACGGTGCCGCCCTCGTCGAGCAACCGGGCGACGGTGGCCTGTCCGATCCCCGAGGCGGCTCCGGTGACGATGACCCGCCTGTCGGCGAAACGATCCATCGGCGAACTCCTTTCGGTCATGCCAGTTGGAAGGCACTGAGCGGGGCTTTTTCGGGGTAAACCGCCGGCCCGCCGATGTCGTAGGCGGCGTTCAGTGCGCCGATGAACGCCGGGTCGTGCAGCGGTTCGCCAGGGATATCGAGCTTGATGCCCTTGCCCGCGAGGTCGTCGACCATCATGTCGATGGCCTTGTCCACCGTGAGGTCATCGGAGCCTTCCATGTTCTTCTTCAGCTCCTCGTAGTCGGAGAACACCTCGGCCGACCAGTGCACCAGGAAGCGCAGCTCATCGGTGTGGTGGCGGGCGATCACCTCCCCGCCGTTCTGCAGCAGCCAGTGGTCGCGGTCACCCGGGTCGCCGGTGAACATGGTGTCGAACGCCAGGCCAGCCGGAACCTGTTGGTCCAGTGGGCCGTTGGCCTCGCCACGGTGCACCATCATCTCGTTCTGCACCACGACGCCGCGGTTGTAGATCGGCGGCAGCACACGGCGTGGCGCCTTCAACGGTCCCTCGGGCCAATAGGTGAATCCGCTTCCGTCATCGAGCGAGAACCAGGTGATCACCTGCGCCATCTTGATCAGGTAGTCACGGAACAATCCGGATTTGCCCATCACGCTGCTCAGCCACGTGGGCGCATTCTCGTGCCGCACGCCGCGGAAGCTCGGCGAATCCAGATGGCCCGGGTCGCGGTTGGCGCACGGCCCGTTGATGTTGAACAGCATCAACTGCGGCTTGGCGTATTCAGCGTTCCAGTAGCTCTTGGCCATCTCGAGGAATCGTTCGTTGTAAAAGCAGTCGTGCAGCTGCGGGTAGAGCACCGCGCCGTAGTTGGCCAGGTAGCCGCGAAAGGTCGGCGTCAAAAACAGGTCCAGCGAAGGGGTGAAACCCTCCGGGAAGACGCCGCTCATCGTGGCCATCAGCTCGTCGGGCGACGCAAAGTGCTGGGCGATGATCAGCTTCCACGGGCCCTCGGAGCGCACGACGTCGAGCAGGCGCTCGCGTTGGTCGTCGGTGTACACATTGTCGATCTCGCGGGGCGGTGCGGCGGGCCGCAATACGTCGGAAAGCTCCATCCGCCGCTCGTCGGTGAGCATCAGCAGTCTCCTTTGCAATCCTGAATCGCTTGATTGTGGGCAGCGTCAACGCAATGCGGTCGACGGCTGTCCGGTGATCGGGACGTCAAAGCGCACCGGATGCCGGAATTTGGCGCACAGCAGCGCGCCGACCTCGGCGATAGCCAGCCGGCCCCGCGCGGTCGCGTCGGAGCGCATCAAAAAGCCGTGGTAGGCGCCCGGATAGCGGGTGGTGGTGGTCTGCACGTCGGCGTCGGCCAACCGGGCGGCGTAGCGCTCGCCCCAATCGCGGATGGGGTCGCAACCGCCGGTCACCACGATCGCCGGCGGCAGGCCGGACAGGTCGCAGGCATACGCGGGGACCAGGTAGGGGTCGGTGGGTGGGCCGGCGTCGCCGTCGACGAGGGCGTGCATGTAGTCGATGTCGTCGCGGGCCAGCATCGGCGCATCGGCCAGTGCGGTGACCGACGGGGCGGACATGTCGCGGTCCAGCCCCGGATACAGCAGCACCTGCGCGCAGATTGGGGGTCCGCCGCGGTCGCGGGCGGCGAGCGCGACCGCGGCCGCGAGCGACCCGCCGGCGCTGTCGCCGACGACGGCCAGCCGTGCGGCATCGACATCGAGTTGCGGCGCGTTCCGCGAAACCCACTCCGTGGCCGCGTAGGCGTCGTCGAACTGCGCCGGCGGGGGCGACTCCGGGGCCAGGCGGTAGTCGACCGCCACGACGGCGGCCGCCGACGCAGCCGCCAGCTCACGCGCCAGGGGTTCGAAGGAGTGGTTGGAGCCCATCACGAGTCCACCGCCATGCAGATAAACCGACACGGGGCCGCCGGTCTCGGCGGTGGGACGGTAGATCCGGGCCGGGATGTCGCCCGCGGGACCGGGAATGACGGCCTCATCGATGGCGGCCATGTCGGGCATCGCGTCGGGCAGGGGGGC
>NZ_JBYCLG010000072.1:0-23993 GCF_057473785.1 Mycobacterium sp. TH-M103 | reverse complement strand
CGAGGATGCGGGCCTTGTACTCGGCGGTGAACGTGCGCCGCCGCGCCCGAGCACCTGGATCGGGCACGTTGTCCACTTGGTCATTATCACTGCACCCCTCCAGGGATGCGATCGTCATAGTCACGGAAAATGGTGATCCTGTCTCGCCCTGTAGCGATGATTGGCTACTGCTGCTGTCTCACTTAACCCTGTCACACAGGGTCACTCCGCGAACTCGATACCGCAACTTATCCAGGTGCAAACAGGTCAAAATTTTGGACCGGGCGGTGGTTACCACGGGCGCGGGGTCGCTCGACGGCGCGGCGTATGTCGACCGGCCGGAGGTTGCCGGCCTAGCCGAACAGGTCGTTGCGGCCTGCCGCCACCGGTGATCGCACACGCTGTTGGCCCACCGAACAGACCGAGCTGACCGCGCGACCGGTATACCTCAGCTAGTCGGGCTTCTTCTCGGCCACGGCAGCGCCGAGGCCCTCGGCGAGGTCCTCGCGGGTCAGCTCCTTGAAGCGGCGCAGCTGCGCCTCGCTGAACTCGGTGAGATCGCTGGATAGCACCGCGTCGAGGTCCTCGTCGTCGAGGCGGAAGCTGCGGTGATCGCGGGCCTTCTCTACGACATTGCGCACGAAACCCGCATTGCCCAGGATGTCGATTCCGCGAATCAGGTCCCCGTCTTCGGAGTAGCTCTCGTCGAGGTAGAACTTTGTGTACGACGGCAGCAACGCCGCGGCCGCTTCGTCGGTGATGACGTCCTCGTTCTCCTTCCCCATCAGTTTGGTCAGCGCGACCAACTCCTCCGGGGTGTAACTGAAGAATTCGATGACCGTCGAAAAGCGCCGCCGCAGACCCTGATTCACGTCGAGCATCTTCTCCATCGCCTTGGCGTAGCCCGCACCGAAGACCACCAGCTCGTCGCGGTGGTTCTCCATGTACAGCAGCAGCGTGTTGATGATCGCGTTGCCGTAGGGGTCGCCCTGGGAGTAACCCTTCTCGTGCAGGGTGTGCATCTCGTCGAAGAACACCGCGCCGCCCAAGGCGCCCTCGAGCATTTCCTCGGTGTTCTTCTCCGCGTCGGCCATGTAGCGGCCCAGCAGCTTGGTACGGCTGGTTTCCACCACCACCGGCTTGCGCAGCACGGTCAACCCGCAGAGTTGTTTGCTGAAAGCCCTTGCCACTGAGGTCTTTCCGGTCCCGGGAGGGCCCAGCAGCAAGGTGTGTCGCGAGGTCACGGGCACCGGCAGGCCCATTTTGGCGCGGGCCATGTTGACCTTGGTCGTCGACTTGATGAGCTTGATCTCGCGCTTGGCGCGCTCCATGCCGAGCATCGCGTTGAGTTCGGCGTCGCCTTCGGCCAGGTACTTCGCCGCCGCCTCCGCGTGGCGAGCGGCCTCCGCCTGGGCCCGGGTGGGTGCGCTGTCGGGATCCCACGGGTCCGTGCGGGCCTCTATGGTTTCCGGATCGGTCAGGATCAGCCGGAAGTTGGGGTTGTCCAACGCCTCTCGGGCCGGCGTGAACTTCGGGTCGCGCGAGTACACCCGCCGCAGCAGCTCGACGGCCTCCTCTTCGCGACCGACATGGCGCAGGCACATGCCTTGGGTGTACAGGGCGATGTTGGCCGCTCCCGGCACCCGGTCGCCCTCGATGGCGTCCTGCCCGCGCCGGAAAGCCTCCTCGAACACGCCGAGCGATGCCAGGGCGGTGGTCGCCATCGCCGCGCCCGCCGCCTTCAACTCGGGGTGGCGCCAGGTTTTCCCTTCGGGAAATTGGGCGAGCACGTCGGGCCAGCGTCCGGTGCGGAAGAACAGCACCCCGCGCACATAGTTGACGAGTTCCTCGTCGAAGGCGTGGCGCGGCTCGATGCTGTCGAGCAGCTTCGCCGCCTCCTCGTAGCGCTTGGCCTCGGCCAGAACGGCGGCGTAGGCGCACGCCAGCGACTCCACACTGGTGACCGCTAGCTTCAGGAACAACCCATCGGACACCTCGGGACGGAACTGCAGATCCGTGACGCCCAGGCGGCGGGTCTCCCAGCCGAAGGTCCGCACCGCCGCCCATGCGCCGGCGAGCACCTCGATGCTGTGGTCACCGGCGAGGATTCGCGCCAGCCAGCCGTCGCACATCGACGGGTCAAGGCTGGTCGCGGTGGTGAACATCTGCGCCGCCACCTGCGGGTTGTTGCTGGGCTGCAGCCCGTTGACGGAGATTCCGGACGCCAACAAACCGGCGATCATGGCGTTACGGGCGTCTTCGGCGGTGGTCTGCGGGCGTGTCATTGCCCCGTGGGCACGCTTTCCGTGTCTTCGCGGACCTGGCCCACCGGCAGCACCAGGTCGTCGTCGGCGAGGAACTCGCGGCTCGGCACGACGAGCATGGGCCGGGTCGCCGGCGCGGGCAGGCTGGCGCGCACCGCGGCCAGCTGGCGGCCAGTGAGCCTGTTGAGGCCCGCAGACAACTCCTTGGGCAGCTTGCCCTCGCTGTGGTAGCGCACCCAGGCCGACAGCCGGGGCTGCCCGCTGCGGCTGTTGAGCCGGATCGTGATCACGGTCGCGCCGACGTCCGGGTCGTCGGTGAGCAGAAGCTCCTCCAGCGACTCGGTGGTGATGTCCGACGGCGTCAACCAGAAGCTGGTCGCGAAGCCGTTGAAATGCTTGAGATGACGCCAGCCGGGTCGGCTCCAGGTCGCTTCCAGGTCGGCCAGCACGGCTTTGTCCACCTCGGCGAGTTCCTCGGCGGTCAGCGGCTTGGCCACACAACTCTGCCCGTCGAGATCCTGGGCGATCCGTTCGGTCGCCGCCACCAGCGTCGAGGCGAGCGAATCGCGGGCCGCCACCGCGGCGACATTGCGCTGCGGGTCCATCCGCAGCACCAGCCAGGTCTTGCGCACATACGACGTCGGGCGATCGCCGACCAGCCCCCACTCCTCGGGACCCCAGTCGTCGAGCGCCGACAGCTCCGCCGCGTTGCCCCCGCGGCGCACCTTCACGGTGACGATGTCGACGTCATCGAGATGGATGTCGAATTGCTGCAGTTGTTCGGCGACCGCCTGCACCGGCAGCGTGGCCGAGGTCGAACGGTGGCGGTGGCGCGCCGCCGAGTCGTCTTCGCCGCTGTCGATCCCGATCACCGCGACCAGATGGCCGGCGTACTCACGCACCCCGACCTTGTCGCGCCCGAAGCGGCGCTGGTAGTCGACAGCCGGCGTGCATCCGGTGGCCAGCGCCGTGCCCGGGTCGGCGGACCAGTCCCACACCCAGGCGGCCAATCCGGAGATGACCGTGATCCCGTGGTAGGTGATCAACGACAACAGGGTGACCAGCGTGGCGAGCCCCACACCGACCCACCACGCCACATGGTGATCGGCCTGCCAGGAATCCGGGCAGTGGCTCGCCACGATCAGGATCGCGATGTCGACCACGAACACCGCGGTGACCCGTGGCCAGGACAACGACAAACCGAACCTGCGCTGAGCCTTCATTACCGTCCCGCCCTCATCGCTGCTTACGCGAGCGCTTCATCAACATCGTGACACCAAACACCGCGCCGCCTATCAGCAACGCCGCGGTCAGCCCCCCTGCGGCCACCCAGACCGGAACCTCGTCGCGAGGCGGGGCCGGCTTGGGTATGTTCAGCGGCGCCGAAAGATGTTGCGGCGGCTTTGCCGGGCCGTCGGGGACGTCCCAGGTCAACGCGGCTACCGGGTCAACGACACCGTACCCGACCTGGTTGTCCACGCCACGCGCGGGCGCCCGGGCCGTACGGGTCAACCGATTGATGATCTGGTGGGACGACAGCTCCGGGTATTTCGCGCGCACCAGGGCGGCCACCCCGGAGACGATCGCGGTCGAGAAGCTGGTGCCGCTGGGCACCAGCAGCGTGTTGTCCGGCCCGTCGATCGCGTTGATCAGGCCGTCGTCACGCGGCGACAGTCCCACCACGTCGGTGCCCGGCGCAGCGATCCCGACCCAGGGACCGGCGATGCTCGACGAGCCCTGTCCCTGACCGCCCTGGCTGAGGGGACGGCCGTCGTTGTTGACCGCACCGACTGTGAGGACGTAGTCGCTGAACCAGGACGGCGTCACGACGGTGGTCACGGCGCTCCAGTCGCGCGGATCGTTGGGTTGCAACGGGTCGAACAGCGGGTTCTGCTTGCAGTCCTTTTTGCTGCTGTCGCCGGCGGCGGCCACGATGACGACGTTCTTGTCGAGCGCCGCGTAGCGGACCGCGGCACCCAGCGAGCGCTGGTCGACGATATTGCGCGCGCTCATGCAGGTCACGTCGGAGATGTTGATGACCTGGGCGCCCATGTCGGCGGCGTGCACGATCGCCCGCGCCATCGTCTCGACGTTGTCGATCTTCGCCTGGGTCTGCGGATCCTCGTCCCCGGTATAGGCGTCCTTGAGGCCGAACGCCTGGCTGGACTGCCGGATCGAGATGATGTCGACGTCCGGGGCGATGCCGCTGTAGGCGTCGGAGGCCTGCGTCGGCAGCGCCGGCTCGAGCGGACGGGGGCCCCGCAGGTTGTCGACCCTGGTCACGTGCGCGCCACCCGAGTAGCTCGGGATGGTCACCGTGCCGCCGCCCTCGTGGTTGGCCGCCGGACCTTGCCCAGCAGGTGGTTGCTGCGTGGATGGTGAGGGCGGCGGTGGAGGTGGAGGCGGTGGAGCTCCGAACGGCGGTGGAGGTTCTTCCGTCGGCGGAACCATCGTGACCGTTTGCGGCAGCGGCGACAACGTCACCGTCTGCGGCGGCGGCGCCTTGGGCGGCGGCTCGGTCGTCGGAATGGTGACGGGCTTGCGGGGGGCGGCGGGCAGCGGTACCGCTCCGCTGGCCGGTGCCGCCCCGATCATCGACGCGACGATGGTGCCGTGCGCGTCGCAGTCGGACAAGCCGTCCCCGCCCATGATGTAGTCGCCGCCGGGGATCAGGTGGGGAAGCCGGGGGCTCGGAGTGACACCGGTGTCGATGACGGCCACCTTCACACCGGCGCCGCGGCCGAACTGCCACGCCTCGGGCAGGTTCAGCATGTCCATGTACTCCGGCGGCAGCTTGAAATCGGACCCGGGCAGCACGCCGACCTCGGTGCAGTAGGCGGTCTGCTTCATCGGCGCAGGCGGTCCGGGCGGACCGTTGGGTGGCACCGCGTCAGGGTCGATCGTCGGTGGGGAGATGGCATAGGCGGGCGGTAGGCCCGCCAACGCACCCGAGGTGAGCAGGAGCGCGGCGACCGTCGCACGGGTCGCGCGACCGCGCCACACCCTACGGTTAGCGGTATCGGATCGCTGCATAGACATTCATCAACCACAATGCCAGCGGGAAGATCGGCATCAAGCAAAGGTATTCAATCCACTCCACGAACTTGCGGAACAGCGGGCTGTAGATGGTGTTTGGCACGACCGCGGCCGCGGTCAGGCCGGCCGCCGGCAGCAGCACCAGGATCGCCACGCTGATGGAGATCGCCAGCGGGGACTGCAGCACGATCGCGTATCTCCCTACCACGGCCGCGACGATGATCACGGACGTACCGGCCAGGGTGATCGACTGCCAGCGGTCGACGTAGGAGCGGCCGCGCAGCATCAGGAAACCGGCGATGAAACCGGTCAGCAGCAACGGCAGCCAGCGCTGCCCCGTGCGCGGGTCGGAGAGCACGGTCAGCGAGAACACCGTGAGCACGCCCAGTCCGACGAGCAGACCCGTCAGGAACGAGCGCGCGCGCTCGGCTTGCAGCACCACATCGCGGACCGACGCCGGCCCCTCCAACACCGGCGGCCCGCCTTCGGAGCGCGCCACCGTGGTGGGCAGGTCGGGGCGAGCCTCGAAGACCCATCTGCTGGTGGCCGACGGGAAGACGGGCAGCCGGATGCCCGCCAGCCGGCGGGACAGGGCCGGCGCGGCGTGGTAGACGAGCACGCACGCCAGCACGATGCAGGTGAACATGGTGACCGTGCTGATCATCGCGACCATCCGCGCCAGACTGGCAACCGTCGCCACCGCGCTGATCGTGACGATCGCGGTGTAGACCCCCAGCCGCCGGCCGGTGAAGCGCAGGGCGAGCGCGGCCGCGACGGCGAGCACACCGAAGCCGAGCACGGCCTGCGGCGATCCCGCGCTGCCGGGAGGCGCGCCGGCGGCGGCGACGGTGAGTGGCGCGAGGCCGCTCATCAGCATGGTGTCGCCGACGAGGCGTTCGGCCTGCGTCTTGGCCCGCATCAGCAGCATCACGGAGACCGCCGTGACGACGGCGCCGATCAGCGCACCGTAGATGGTGGGCAGCCACGAGTCGTGGTCCCAGCGCCACCAGCCCATCAGCGCCGACGCCGCGACAACGCCGACCGCCACCATGGAGGCGCCGACCTGCACCGCGGCGCCCGGGTCGATCGCGGCGTATCGTTTGCTGAGGTTCGCCGCAACCGCCGTCGAGATGTGTTCGATGACTTGCGACCGGCGCTCGGTGTCCTGGATGAACCGGATCCACAGCCGGTCGCCGTCGTAGACGTCCTGTTCGGTCAGCGACTGGGTGGCCCGTAATGGCGTGCCGTCGACCAGACACAGCGCCCAGCGCCCGCGCCCGGTGGCCTCCAGCGTGGCCTCGCCGAGCTCCCGGAGCCTGCTGTTTACGACCTTCAACAGCGGATCGGTCATCACCGACACTGGGGCGTTGGCGTCCAACAACACGCCGATCTGCACACCCGTACCGGCCATGATGCCGACCACGACCGCCCGAGGCTGTGAGACTCCCTCTACGTCAGCCTGTGGCGCTTCAACTACCGCGGTCATCGCCCTGCACCCCCTGCAATGGTTGATGTGTAACCCCGTGTCCTCAGCCACGCGGGGGCATCGGCTCCTGCACTACCGGAGGCGACGTCGCCGCCCGGCACGTGCAGTTCGACTAATTCGGATTTCATCTGCCTTGCCTCGCGATTAAGAGTTGTGGTGACACTCATTTGGAATTTGCTGATGGTTCTAGAGAAGTATGCCGTGTCCGCATCCTGGCCGCATGTTGTGCGCAAAAGCATTGGTAAACTCTGTGTTTCGTATCCGGGCGTCAAACTCTGCTGTGGGTTTTCCACTCGCCGTAGGGCAGGGTGTCCAGAACGGTCTTGATGCCCACCTGCACGAGCTGGGGTGTTGCCGGGCAGATGGCCAGCCACGCCTCCCCCGAGCCCGCCGTCCGCGCCTGCTGGTACATGGCGATCCGACCGCCCGACCCGTCCTTGAGCGACAGTACGGACGTGCTGGGGCCCTTGGCGTCGTCCCGGTACTGACGGGCGTACACCGCGACCTCGGCGGCGGGGTCGGACAGTGCCTGTCCCAAAGCGGCCACCGTGGCGGCGCTGATGCCCATGCGTCGCAGATCGCCCCCGGAGAACACGTTGAAGCCCGACTCCTGCCAGGATTTCGTCGCCTCGAGCATCTCCTCGAGCGGCACGTTGACCGCGTTGATCGCCGCGGGTTCCGCGTGGTGGATCGATTCCAGGCCATCCATCACCAGCGCCGCGATCGAGGCACTGTCGGCGACGGCGACGTCGTCGACAGTGATGTCGGGGCCGACCCGAACCGCCGATACCCAGTGCTGCCCCCGCCGGGCCAGCACCACCCGGAACTCGTTGTCGGGGATGTCGCGCGAACCGGGCGGCTGGTCCTCGTCCTCTACCACGCCGTAGAGAAGCTTGCCCCGCGAAAGCAGGGCCACGACCTCGAGGTCCGGCGCGGCGAGCACCCGCATGCGGGCAGCCACTTGCTCGTTCACCTCGTCGTTCTCGACAATGCCCTGCTCGCGCATCACCGCCATGCCGGGATGCTCGTTGAGCCAGTCGTTGGAGTCGGTAGATACGAATGGCCGGCACCGCAACTCCGGCGCGACGTGCCGAATGTCCAGGAGAGCCTGGAGCATCCAGAAACCATCGACGTTGACGGTGATGTCGGTGCGGGTGCTCTGTTGGTCCATCTATCCCTCGAAGGTCGGGTTAATCGGTAACCGCAGGACGCGGCAGCACACCGGTATGTGGTGTGCTGCCGCGCCTGAAGTTGGGGGTTAGGCCCAGCTGGACCCAACGGCGCTGTCGGTGCTGGCCATGTTGCTGCCGGCCGTCTGCACCTTCTGGCCGTGGGCGTTGGCCTGCTCGTAGATCACCTGGAAGTTGCGACCCAACTGGGTGATGAACTCCTGGCAGGCCACCGAACCGGCGCCGCCCCAGAAGTCACCAGCGGCCAGCACATCACGGACGATGGCCTGGTGTTCGGCCTCGAGCGATGCAGCCTGGGCGCGAATGGTGGCACCGTGAGCGTCCACATCGCCGAATTGGTAATTGATTGACATGACGGTGTTCTCCTAACGTCTGGAATGGTACGCAGCCTCGCCTTTTGGCGCTAGCTGCCCAGGATCTGCTGCGAGGCCTGCTCTTGCTGCTCGTAGTTGTTGGCGTCGCGGATCAGCCCGTCGCGCACCCCGTGGAGCATGTTGACGATGTTGCGGAACGCCTGGTTCATCTGGCCCATCGTGTCGTACGAGGTGGCCTGAGCCTGGCCGCTCCAGCCAGCACCGGCGATGTTCATCGACGATGCCCACATCTTGCGGGCCTCGTCCTCGACGGTCTGGGCGTGGACCTCGAAGCGGCCCGCCATCGCACGCATCTCGTGCGGGTCGGTCATAAAACGTGTTGGCATGTTGCCTCTCTCCTTTGTTGTCTTGATGAATTGATTCAGCGCATTGTCGACATGATCGGCGGCGGACCGACGGTTACGTGCTTACGCACCGCCGAACCGCACCCACGAAATTTATGTCCCCCTTCCCGGCAGCCGATGGCTGTCCGGGCGCTGTACCACGGTCGAACGAAGTCAAACCCGAACCACGACGTTTGAGTTGACGGCCCGCTCGATACTGCTGGGCGGTCAATCGGGCACCGGAGCATGCGCCGGTGGTCCCGATCCCCCCCGAATCGCCGATCCGGTCAGCCGGCGGCGACGGCGTTGGCGGCCTCGGTGGCCGCGTACGAGCCGGAGCTCATCGACAGCGTGTTCACGAACATCTCGTGAATCGCCTGCGCCTGCGCGCTCACCGCCTGGTACATCTGCGCGTGCGCGGCGAACTGAGCCGCGGTCAGCGCCGAAATCTCGTCGGCGGCGGCGGGCACCACCCCGGTCGTGGGGGCCGCGGCCGCGGCGTTCTGAGCGCTCATGGTGGCGCCGATGCCCTGCAGGTTCCCGGCCGCCGCAGCCAGAGCTTCCGGCTGTGTGGTCACGAACGACATACTGTTCCCTCCTCGATTAATTTCCAGCAATCGCTCTCGCATGAGAGTAGATGACTACGTAGCCCCAGGTTGCCTTCAGCGTCCCGTGTTCGCAACTGTTCACGAAACGGCACGCCGAATTCACCTTCGGTAACGTCAGGGTAACAGCGGCCGGCCCCGCTCGGGAGGTCTCACAACACAGTCACAGCAATCGTGCGTTTGCGGGACTGCAGGTAGACGGGCCACGGTGCCGCCGGACGGTGGTGAGGTGGTGAAAATCCGGTGTCCTGCCACGCGGCCCGGTGACCCGGCAAAGGCCCGAGAGGGGATGCCCACCACCCCTGTCCGGCATGGGCGACGCACGTCAACTGCGGTCGATCGACTGCCCGGCCGGGCCGTAACCGGCCAGCAACGCTTGCCGGGCGCGGCTCCGTCCCATCGCCGGGCCTTTCGTTTCGGCGCCGCTCCCGCACCAGGATCGGCCACCAGGGGCTAGCTAGCCGGCAAACGGCGGCCGCGCCATGACGGTGGGGCGGAACCCGTAGCGCGGCCCCGCCCCGGGTGCGCCGCCCGGTGCGGTCAGCGGCACACCGCCGAAAAGGTGGCCGGTCCCGAGGTCGGGTGCCTCCCTGACGTTGCTGACCGCCCGTGGCTCCAAGGCGGGGCGAGGCGCGGGCGCGGCCTCACTCCAGAGGGACGGAACCGAGAGCCTGCCGACCGGTACGGCCTCGCCGAGCCGGGCGGTGACGGGCGCGGCGGCGCCGCCCAGCAGTCCGCCCAGCCCGCCCAGGCCTGGTGCGGCCTTCGTTGATCCGCCGGCGGCTGTGGTCGCCGGGCCACCGATGGCCCCCAGGCTCTTGGCGACCTGGACGAAGGAATTGCCCATCCCGACGCCGAAATAGGGCAGCCCCTCGGTGTTGTAGAGGAAACCGGCGTAGGGCGTGTAGGCGGTCAGCAGCGATTGCAGGCTTGTCGGGAAGCTCGGCGTCCCGAAGACGGTCTGCCACAGCCAGGACAACGGGCCCGACGACGAGGCCAGATGGTTCCCTTCGCCCTGCAGGGGGGATGACAGCGGCGCCGCCAGGCTTTTCAGCCGAGCGGTGATCTGGCCGATCAGATCGTGTAGCGCGCTCTGTCCGGAGGCCGCCGGGCTTTCCCCGGCCACGGCGAACGCGGTCACCGACGACGCGCTCGCCGACGATCCGGCGTAGGCGTACATCGCCGCGGCATCCCGGGCCCACATCTCGGCGTAGCCGGACTCCAGCGCCGCGATCGCGCCCGCGTTTTGGCCAAGCAGGTTGGTGGACGTCAGGCGCGCGAGCGTCGCACGGTTGGCCGCGATCGCCGGCGGGGGCACCATCGAGGAGAATGCGGTCTCGAACGCCGCCGCAGCCGCCCTGGCCTGGGTCGCCGCCTGCTCGGCTCGCGTGGCCGTGGTGCCGAGCCACGCCACGTACGGGGCGACCTTTTCGGCCATCGACGTCGACGCAGGCCCCAGCCACTCCTCACTCCCCAGTGCGATCACCGTCTGCGCATAGCTCAGGGCCGCCGCCGCCAGATCAGCGGCGAGGGCATCCCATGCCGAGGCCGCCGTCATCAGCGAGGCGGAACCCGGCCCGGCATACATGCGCCCGGAGTTGATTTCGGGCGGCAGCGATCCGAAGTCAGTCATGGCCGGCCGCCGTCGCGGGCGCACCTGCATCCGGCATGTCGCCGCTCCCCTGGATCGTCGTGCGGGGTCCCCCGTTCGGCGGTGCCCCGGCTGAACGCGACGCTAGTGCGGCCGGGCCGGTCTGCGGGCCGGCCGGGCCGGTGCCCGGCTCGCCGCGACGGGCCGTTCCCGCCGCGCCCCGGCGCCGTGGCGAGGTTCCGAGTGTGCCGTGTGATCTGCGGATACCGGCGGGGGCCGCGCTCGGCGGCGCCCGTCGCGCCGGCGGCCCCCCGGCGGCGCGCTGCAATAAAATCCGGTCGCGGGAAACGGTGTCGGGCGTGGCGCTACCCGGCGGACGGCGGCCGCACGAGGACGCTGCGCCTGAACCCGTACTCGCGGGACGAACCGACTGCTGCGCGACGTGCGGCGCCGCCCGTCGGGACCGCACGCGGCGGACCGCCGGCCCTGCCCTGCAGGTCGTCGGCACGGTCGACGCCCACGGCGCCGGCGGCCGGTTCGCGCGGCGAGCCGGGTGAATGGGCCCAGGCCGGCGGCACGGAGAGCCGCCCGACGCGGTCGGCCGAGCCCACCCGGGCGCCCACCGGCCCGGGGCCACGGAGGCCGAGGCGGGCGAACCGGGGCGTCGGATACCAGGCCCCGCCGGCGCCGGCGGTCGATCCGCCCGCGCCGAACGTCAGTTGTTGTCCGATCTGGGAGCCGAACGTCGCGATCCCCTGCCCGAGATAGGCGAGGCCGGGGAATGCGCGGAACACGGCCTGGCGCTGGTTGGGGCCGACGGAGCCCAGCAGCTGAACCAGGTGGTTGCCGTTCACTTCGGCGCCGTAGGCAGTCGACTGTACCGAAAGTTGTTGCAGCAGTTGCGGGACGGCGTCGAGCCCCGCCGGGTCAACGCGCTGTGCCGGCTCGGCGAACGGACGCAGTCGCGTGGCGGTCGCCGAGTCGGCGGCGTAGTCGTACATCGAGGTCGCGTCCTGCGCCCACATCTCGGCGTACTGGGCTTCCAGGGCCGCGATGGCGGCAGCGTTCTGCCCGAAGAAGTTGGTCGCGACCAGCGTCGCGGACGTCGCCCGGTTGGCGGCGATCACGGGCGGGGGAACCGTCGAGGAGAACGCGGTCTCGAAAGCGGCCGCGGCCGCCCGGGCGCGATCGGCGGTCTCCCCGGCCGCTGTGGCTGCGGCACCCAGCCAGGACACGACGACGGCGGCCGAGGCCGCCATGGACCGTGACGCCGGCCCCAGCCACGGCGAGCCGCTCAACTCGGCGATGACGCTCGCCCACCCGGTCGCCGCCGAATCCAGTTCGGCCGCAAGGCCGTCCCACGCGCCGGCCGCCGCCATCAGGGAACCCGACCCCGGGCCGGCGTACATCCGGCCCGAGTTGATCTCCGGCGGCAGCGCCCCGAAGTCCATGGCTAGCGAACGCCGA
Organism: Mycobacterium sp. TH-M103; assembly: GCF_057473785.1. Classification (NCBI taxonomy): domain Bacteria; kingdom Bacillati; phylum Actinomycetota; class Actinomycetes; order Mycobacteriales; family Mycobacteriaceae; genus Mycobacterium; species Mycobacterium sp. TH-M103. The sequence goes on along the minus strand of NZ_JBYCLG010000072.1, from coordinate 11,678 downwards.
CGTCGAACGACATGTGGGGCCTCGCAAGCTGTCCGGGGAGACGAGTTCTCCCAATCTCTTGCCTGCGAGGCTAGATCGGCGCGCTCCCGTACCGGGACGCCCGACGGTCCGTGCCCACCGCACGCGCACCGGCCCGACGCCGAGGTGCCGCATCTCGCCGGAGCCCGCCGCACACGCGCTGAACAGCACCGATGCCACACCGCCGGGCGCGCCTGGACCGGAGGTTTCGGTGCGGTCGCCGAGGGCGGCTACGGGTAAAAATCCGGCCGCGGATAACACCTGCGCCGAAACGCCGACGGGTGCCGTGCCGACGGCGCTGAGCGCATCGGCACGGCACCCGACCGGGTCGGTCGATCGTTACCCGGCGAAGGGCGGGCGCGCCATGACGACGGGCCGGAACCCGTACCGCGGCCCGGACCCGACCCCGCTGCCGGCGCCGGCACCGGCCAGCGGCATGCCGCCGAGCACGTTGCCGGGTCCGCCACTGGCTGCGGCCTCGGGGGCGGCGCTGACGGTGCTGACCAGCTGGGCAGGGGTGTGCGCCAGCGGCGCGGTGGCCCCCGACCAGGACACCGGCACAGCGAGCTTGCCAATGGAGGCCGCGTTGCCCATGGACGCCGTTGCCGACGCCGCGTGTGCGGCGACGCCGCCGCCACCGCCGAGCAGGCCGCCCAGCCCGCCCAGACCAGGCAGGGACTTGGCGGCACCGGCGGCCGCGGGCGCGACACCGCCCAGTGCACCCGTGGTCTTGGCGATCTGGATACCGAAGTTGCCCATACCAACGGAGAAGTAGGGCAGACCTTCCGTGTTGTACCAGAGGGCCGAGTAGCTGTTGTAACCGGTGACGAACGTCCCGATGTTGTTGGGCAGCACACTTTGACCACTGATGACGAACCACAGCTCTTGGAGCAAGGGGTTGGCGTTCTGGAACTGCGTCATCATGTTGGTGGTCGAGGTCGGATTCGAGAGGCCCTGCAGTGTGCTCGGCAGCGACGAGATGATGTTCTGCAGGTTGTTGGTGGCCGGCCCGCCCGCCGCGGTAGTGGTGGCGGCGGTCTGCAGGCTTTGGGCCGCGGGGTTGGCGATGGCCGGTGCGTTCTTGTAGGGCGTCACCTTGGTCGCCGTCGAGGACTGGGCCGCATAGGTGTACATCGCGGTGGCGTCCTGAGCCCACATCTGGGCGTACTGGGCCTCCAACTGGGCGATGATCCCGGTGTTTTGCCCCAGCACGTTGGTCGCGATCGCCTGGGCCGTCTCGGTGCGGTTGGCCGCCACCAGCGGCGGGGGCACCGTGGCCGCCAGCGCGCTCTCGTAGGCCGCCGCGGCCGCCCGCGCCTGGGCGGCGGCCTGCTCGGCCTGGGCCGCGGTGGTGCTCATCCACGCCACATAGGGCGCGACGGCCGCCGCCATCGAGGCCGAGGCCGGCCCCAACCACTCCTCGCTGCTCAGGGCGGTGACCACCTTGTCATAGCCCAGCGCCGTGGAGTTCAACTCCGCGGCCAGCCCGTTCCACGCCGAGGCCGCCGCCATCAGCGACGACGAACCCGGACCCGAATACATCCGCGCGGAGTTTATCTCCGGCGGAATGGCACCAAAATCAATCACCTTTGACCTCCTCTAGCCGGTCGCGGCCGCGTTGGCCGCCTCGGTCGCCGCGTACGACCCCGAGCTCATGCCCAAGGTGTTGACGAACATCTCATGAATGGCCTGCGCCTGAGCGCTCACGGCCTGGTACATCTGCGCATGTGCGGCGAACTGCGCCGCGGTCAACGCCGACACCTCGTCGGCCGCCGCGGGCACCACCCCCGTAGTGGGGGCCGCCGCCGCGGCGTTCTGGGCGCTCAGCGTCGAGCCAATCCCCTGCAACGTCCCCGCCGCCGACGCCAACGCCTCCGGCTGCGTAGTCACGAACGACATGCGATCTCCTTTCCAAAAATCTTCGCGCTCAACAGCTTCCGAGTTTCAGTCTTATGGTCATGGTCGTGTCCGGGCCTATCCGGCCGAAGGTGGCCGCACCACCACGCTGTAGCGGAACCCGTACTTGTTGACGTACCCGGAGGCGGCCCGCCGGCCCCCCGTCCCGAGCGGCATGCCGCGGAGGATGGCGTTGCCGGGTGCGTTGTTCGCCGCAGCGTGGACGGGGGTGCCCTCCACACCCTTGACGCTGGAGCTGACCTCCGTCGCCGGTGTGGCCGGCGTGGTCCATCCCGACGGCACCGACAGGCCCCCGACCCGACCGGCCCCACCCGTGCTGGCCGACACCGCCGAGACGCTGTGGGCGCCGAGGCCGAGCTGCGCGAACTGCGGTGTCGGATACCAGTAACCGCCCGCGCCGGCCGTGGTACCGGCGCCGAACACCAGCTGCTGTCCCTCCTGGTACCCGTGGTAGCTCGTACCGTAGCCGTTGTACACCTGCAGCAAGTTGTGGAACAACGTGTAGTAGGTCGCCTGATTGATCCCGGAGGTGTTCCACGCGGTGGGGATCTGGTTCAGCGGCCATGGCAGCGCCGCCGGGTTCGTGGTGGCCGTCGTGAGCATGTTCTGCAGCTGCTGCAGCGGCTGCGGCAGCGCGGTGGCCGCCGAGATCGCGTGCGGCGTCACCGCCGCCGGCACCAGCTGCGGGGTGGTGGTCGCGGTGGTCTGCGCGGAGTTGCCGGCCGGGGTGGCGACCGCCTGGGCAACCGCCATTGCCTGGTCGGCACCCGCGTTCGGGGTGGTGGTCTTCGGCGGGGAGTTGAACGGCACCAGCTGCGAGGCGGTCAGCGACGACCCCAGGTAGCCGTACATCGCCGCCGCGTCCTGCGCCCACATCTCCATGTACTGCGCCTCGGTGGCCGCAATCGCCGGGGTGTTCTGCCCGAAGAAGTTGGTCGCAATAAACATCAGCAGCAATGCGCGGTTCGCCGCGATCACCGGCGGCGGCACCGTCATCGCGAACGCGGTCTCGTACGCGCCCGCGGCCGCCCGGGCCTGATTGGCGGTCTCCTCGGCCTGACCGGCCGCCGCGCTGAGCCAACTCACATACGGCGCAACGGCGGACATCATCGAAGCCGACGCCGGCCCCACCCATGGTCCACTGGTCAATTCCGTCATCGTCGAACCGTAACCGGCGGCGGCCGTGCTCAGCTCGGCCGCCAATCCGTCCCAAGCCGACGCGGCGGCCATCATGGGCGCCGATCCAGGACCCGTGTACATGCGACCGGAATTGATTTCGGGCGGTAGCGCCCCGAAGTCAAACACCGTGCCCTCCCTCATTGGGCCGTGGCCGCCACGCGACCCCGACGTTCGAACAAGACCTAGCGGAGACCGCGGTCACGGCCTCGTCACATTCGCTACTTCCGGGCCGCTGAGCCGGTGGAGCTTTGAGCTGTGGGTTCACAGTTAGCAAATCCAGTCGAGGGGCGGACCCAAACAAGTTGGCGTGTTGGTTCGCTGTGCCGGACTAGTGATCCCTCAACGGGATTCCCGTGAGCCCGGTCACGAGCGGCGCGCACATCCTGTCTGGACACCCCCATAGTCAGCAACCGAGCGACAGCTCGCTTGTGGGCTGACCTGTCGCTCGCCAAAGACATTAACCCGTTATAAGCGGGACACCGACCTGAGACGCCAACTGTTCATTACCCGCCGACCACTGTTCACTCGAAGTCAACTGCCGTTCATTTGCCGTTTGCTCGGCTGTCGACTGAGCGGATATTTCCGTCAATCCTCGTCGAGGACCAGCGCCATTTCCGGGCAGGAGGCCACACCTTCGCGCGTCAGCTCCTCGTCCTCGGGCCGTACCTCGTGCTCCTCGAGGATCGAATATCCCGAGTCGTCGATCGGGAACAGCTCCGAACTGACGGCGTAACACTGTGCGTGCCCTACACATTTCGACTTCTCGAGACGAACCTTCACCTGAGTTCCTTCTTCGGCGGCCCGACGAGCGCGCCAGGTCGGATTGACAACTCGCTAGGTAGATTAGTCGGTCGGTAGGGTTTGGCAGATGCCCGCACCAAGGCCCACGGCCTCAGCGGGGCGTAGCGGCCGAGATCCGATCGGTGCGGCTTCGCTGCGGCTGCCGTATGGGCGGTCACGAACAAGATAGGCGGACACCAGCGCGCATGAGCATTCTCGACGACTGGCAGCCGGGCGCCTCTCCCATGCCGCGGCTGGAGTATTCGACGCTGCCGATGGCCGAGGACCGGGGCGCCGGATGGAAGACGCTGCGCGATGCCGGACCGGTCGTGTACATGAACGGCGCCTACTACCTGACCCGCCGCGAGGACGTGCTGATGGCGCTGCGCGAGGCCAACCTGTTCTCGGCGCAATTGGCGCTGCAGCCCCCCGGTAGCCCCGTGCCCGTGCTGCCGTCGGCGTTCGATCCGCCCGAGCACACCCGCTACCGCAAGATCCTGCACCCGTACTTCAGCCCGGAGGGCCTGAGCAAGTCGCGGCCCGTGCTGGAGCGCCACGCCAGGGACATGATCGCGGCCCTGGCGGGGCGCGGCGAGTGCGAGGTGATGGCCGAGTTCGGGCGGCTCTACCCCTATCAGGTCTTCATGGACCTCTACGGCCTGCCGCTGCAGGACCGCGACCGCGTGATCCGCTGGAAAGACGCCGTGGTGACCGGCAAGTCCGAGGGGGACGAGCTGTACGCCTATTTTGCCGACGTCATCGAGCGACGCCGCCAGAACCTGGGCTCCGACCTGTTGTCGCAGATCATGACCGGCCCTGGCGAGCTCACCGATCTCGAGCTGCTCGGGATGACGCACCTGCTGATCCTGTCCGGTCTGGACACGGTGGCCGCGGCGATCGGGTTCTCGCTCTTCGAGCTGGCGCGCAGGCCGCAGCTGCGCGCCCAGATCCGCGAAAATTCAAGGCAAACAAGGGTTTTCATCGAGGAGATCGTCCGGCTGGAGCCGTCGGCGCCGGCTGCGGCCCGGGTCACCACCGACTTCGTCAAGGTGGGCGGCATGACGCTGCCCCCCGGCACACCGGTGCGGTTGTGCACGGCGGCCATCAACCGCGACGGCAGCGACGAGATATCCACCGATGAGCTGGTCGTGGACGGAAAGATGCACCGGCACTGGGGGTTTGGGGGTGGTCCGCACCGGTGCCTGGGCTCGCATCTGGCCCGGATAGAACTGACCATCATCGTCGGCGAGTGGCTCAGGCAGATCCCCGACTTCGAACTGCCCGAAGGCTACGTGCCGGAGATCCCGTTCCCGTCGAAAACCTTCGCGCTCAAGTCATTGCCGCTGCACTGGAACTCAACGCATGAGCGCTGACGGCGAATACCAGTCGGGGGCGTTCCAAATGCCGCGGCTGGACTACGCGGCGTTGCCGCTCGGCAGGGACCGAGGCGCCGGATGGAAGGCGTTGCGGGACGCCGGGCCGGTCGTGTACATGAACGGCCACTACTACTTGACCCGCCGGGAGGACGTGCTCGCGGCGCTGCACGATCCCACGCTCTTCTCGACCCGACTGGCGCTGCAGCCCGCCAGCAGTCCGGTGCCGGTGGTGCCGTTGGCGTTCGACCCGCCCGAGCACAAGTTCTACCGCACGATCCTGGACCCCTACTTCAGCCCGCAGGCGGTGGGCAGGTCCCGGCCGGTGCTGGAGCGCCACGCCGCCGACATGGTCGCGAGCCTCGCCGGCCTGGGCCGGTGCGAGGCAATGGCCGACTTCGCGCGCCTCTACCCGTTCCAGGTGTTCATGGACCTCTACGGGCTGCCGCTGGAGGACCGGGACCTCGTGATCGGCTGGAAAGACGCCGTGGTGGCCGGCAGGTCCGACGCGGGCCAGGGCGAGGCGTTGCTGGCATATTTCACCGACGCCGTCCGGCAACGTCGTCGCAGCCCCGGCGCCGACATGCTCTCGCAGGTCCTGAACGGGCCCGGCGAACTCAGTGACCTCGAAGTGCTCGGCACGGTCTTCCTGCAGATCCTGGCCGATCTGGATGTGGTGGTCGCGGCGATCGGATTCTCGCTGTTCGAGCTGGCACGGCGGCCCGCGTTGCGCGGTGGGCTGCGTGAGGACGCCAGGCAGGTACGGGTGTTCGTCGAGGAGATCATCCGGCTGGAGCCCTCGGCGCCGGTGGTGGCCCGGGTCACCACCGACTTCGCCAAGGTGGGTGGCATGACGCTGCCCCCGGGCACACCCGTGCGGCTGTGCATCGCCGCGATCAACCGTGACGGCAGCGACGAGATGTCCACCGACGAACTGGTGATGGACGGAAAGGTGCACCGGCACTGGGGGTTCGGCGGCGGGCCGCACCGCTGCCTGGGCTCCCACCTGGCCCGGCTCGAGCTCGCCGTGATCGTCGACGAATGGCTCCGGCAGATTCCCGACTTCGAACTGCTGCCGGGCTACACTCCGGACGTCGAATTCCCGTCGAAAGCGCTCGCGCTGAAATCGCTGCCGTTGCGCTGGGGCTGACCCGGTCACCGGCGCCCGAGGGGCGCCGATGCAAGATTGGTGTGCCATCACGCCCCGAAGACACCCTCAGCAAGCGGAGAACAGAGCATGAGCGCTCCCGAGCAAGGCCAGCCCGGCTCGTTCTACCTGCCGCGCCTCGAGTACTCGAAGCTGCCAATGGACCAAGACCGCGGCGTCGGATGGAAGGCGTTGCGCGACGCCGGGCCGGTGGTCTACATGAACGGCCACTACTACCTGACGCGGCGGGAGGACGTGCTGGCGGCGCTGCGCAACCCCAAGGTGTTCTCCTCGCGGCTGGCGCTGCAACCCCCGGGCAGCCCCCTGCCGGTGGTGCCGTTGGCGTTCGACCCGCCCGAACACACCCGTTACCGCAAGGTGCTGCAGCCGTATTTCAGCCCGCAGGCACTCAGCAGATCCCGGGCGGTGCTCGAACGCCATGCCGCCGAGATGATCGGGGCGTTCGCCGCGAGGGGCGAGTGCGACGCTATGGCGGACCTCGCCCGGCTGTACCCGTTCCAGGTTTTCCTCGATCTCTACGGACTGCCCCTCGAGGACCGGGACCAGGTGATCGCCTGGAAGGACGCGATCGTGACCGACAAGCCCTACCTCACGCAGGAGGACTTCGCCGAGGGCAACAAGTTGTTGACGTATCTCGCCGAGGCGATCCGGCAACGGCGGGAGAATCCCGGTTCCGACATGTTGTCGCGGGTGATGACCGGCCCGGGCGAATTCACCGACCTCGAGCTGTTGGGCATGACCCACCTGCTGGTGCTGGCGGGTCTGGACACGGTCACCGCGGCGATCGGGTTCTCCCTGTACGAACTGGCCCGCAGGCCCGCGCTGCGCGCCCAGCTCCGCGGCAACCCCAAGCAGATCCGGGTTTTCATCGAGGAGATCGTCCGGCTGGAGCCCTCGGCGCCGGTCGCGCCCCGGGTGACCACGGAGGTCGTCACCGTCGGCGGCATGACGTTGCCGGCGGGCACACCGGTGCGGTTGTGCATGGCCGCGGTCAACCGCGACGGCAGCGACGAGACCTCCACCGACGAACTGGTGATGGACGGAAAAGTGCACCGGCACTGGGGGTTCGGCGGCGGGCCGCACCGCTGTCTGGGCTCGCACCTGGGCCGGATGGAACTGACGGTGGTCGTCGGGGAATGGCTCGACCAGATTCCCGATTTCGAGCTGCCCGCGGACTACATTCCCGAGATCGCGTTCCCGTCGAAGACGTTCGCGCTCAAGGCGTTACCGCTGCGCTGGGGCTGACCCGGCCAATCCAGGCCGCCCCAGCGCAACGATCGCGAACTCTCTACTTGCGCACCTCGGTCGCCGCCACCTGCACGAACACACCGGTGTCCTCGGCCATCAGCAGGCCACGGCCACGGGGCAGCGGGCCGCCCTTCATCTTGCCGCGGATGAAGCCCTCGTCGGGGTCGGCGTCCATCACCAGCAGCGGTGCGTTGGCCTGGTGCAGCGCTCGCAGCATCGGGTCGCTGCCCGCCGAGGACCAGCCACCGAAGGATCGGGTGGCGATCACGTGCAGGCCCACGTCGGCGGCCCTGGTCACCCACGGGACGGCCTTGTGCAGCGGCGAGTCGAACCCCGTCGGGAGCTGCTGGATGTCGTCGACGATCAGGAAGATCTCCGGGCCGCTCCACCACGACCGCGAGAGCAGCTGCTCGGCCGAAAGGCCGGGCGGCGGCTCGCGGCCCGCCAGGACCGCCGCCAACTCGCCCATCATCGCCTGGACGCCGTCGAGGTTGTAGGCGAACTTCTCCACGTAGTCGGAGCCCAGCGCCGTCAACAGTTGACGGCGCGGGTCGACCAGCCAGACCTGAGCCGAACGTTGCGACGTGGCGGGCGCACTGGTGGCGCCCGGGGCGTACAGCCGCCCGATCTCGGCCATGATGGTGGCCAACGTGGTGGTCTTCCCGCATTCGCGTCGGCCCGTGATCATCAGGTGCGAGTTCTCGCCGAAGTTGAGATAGACCGGGTTAAGGTCCAGCTCCGAGATCGCCCATGCGATGCCGCCGGCGCCGACACCCTGGCGGGTGTCCCGGGCGGCCAGCTCCCGCACCTGCTGCACGCCGAACGTGGCTGGCAGCCGGCGCACCGGCGGGGCCTGGCCGCTGGTCAGCCTGCTGACCGCTTCGACGATGCTGTCGGACTCGAAGGTGTTGTCGGGTGTGCTGGCCAGCGCGGGCCGGGCGACCAGGGTGTGCAGACCTGACTGCGGGTCGGCGTCGAGGCGGACGTAGTTCACGGCGACCATGCCGCGGCCCGGCTTGACCGGCACGTCCTTGGCGAACCGGGAACGCACCAGCTTGGCGTCCTCCACCGCGGCCAGCCGCAACTCGACACGCGAACCGAAGCCGCTGCGCACCGGCGGGCGCAATTCCGACTCGCGGTCGGCGGTGACGATCACGTGCACACCGAACGAAGGGCCCTGGTTGATGATCAGGTTGACCTGTTCGATCAGGACCTCGTTCTCCTCCGCGAGCGCCCGGTAGTTGTCGATCACCAGGTAGACGTCGCCGAACACGTCGGGCACGGGACCCGAGGCGCCACCGAACTTGCGGCGCCGGAACACCTCCATCGAGGCGATCCCGTATTCGAGGAAGGTGCGCTTGCGGTCCCGCACCAGCGCCAGCAGCTCGGCCACGGTGCGGCGCACGCCGTAGGGGTCCGTGGGACCGACCACCTCACCCACGTGGGGCAGCTGCGCGACCGTGGTCAACGCGGTGCTGCTGTAGGCCAGGCAGTAGAACTGGACCTGCTCGGGGGTGTGGGTCAGCGCGGCCGAGCAGATCAGCGTCTGCAGCGCGGTCGTCTTACCCGAACCGCCTGCGCCCAGGATCAGGACGTTGGAGCCGGGGCCCGAGGTGTCGACCGTCCACGGCGGCTGGTCGTGCTTGAACGGGCGGTCGATGATACCGATCGGGAAGACCAGGTCGCGCGCCGTTCCGTAGTCCTGTTGCCACGGGTGCCCGAGGAACCGGTTCACCAAGTCGTCAATGGCGACGGGCTGGTTTAGCGGCGGCTGCCACAGCCGGTAGGGCTCGAACGGGATCTTGCGCAACTGGTCGATGATCACCGTACCGACCTTCGGTACCCGGATGCCCTCTTCGTCCTCGTCCTCGGCCTCGACGGGCAGCGGCGGCTCGGCCGACTCGCCGTTGGTCGGGATCGCGACCTGGTCCGGTCCCCCGACGCTGACCTCGAGCGGGGTGAAGGCGTTGGTGAACAGCTGCGGGCGCACGTAGTCGATGCTGTGCACCAGCGCGGGCGCTTCGTCGCCGTCGATCGTGACCCCGCGCGGAACGAAGTCGCGCCACAGGAACTCCGCCTGGAACCGGACGATGTCCTCGAGGCTGCGGCGGAAGTAACCCAGGCCGGCCTGGGCGGGCAGGTTCACCGCGTTGGGCACACCGGCCGCCTGGGCCGCGCCCGCGGTGCGGGCCTTCAACACCAGGCGGTAACCCATGTTCTCCATGAGCTTTTCGGCCCGGCTCTCGATGGTCTGCGACGCCATCATCAGGTGGATCCAGTAGGCACGGCCCTGGCGGCCGATCGAGTCGAGGACGTCGACCGCAGTCGGCATGATGCGGAACCACTCGTAGAACTCGTCGATGACGACCACGAGCATCGGCAGCGGCGGCATGTCCTGGCCGCGGGCGCGCATCCGGAGGCGCACCGAGTTGTACTCCTTGGCATCGTCGACGCCGGCGCTGTCGCAGATCGCCTTGCGGCGCGCGATCTCGCCCCACAGCGCGTCCAGGAAGCGCTCCATCAGCGCCTGGTCCTCTTCCAGGTCGGTGATGATGCGCGACACGTGCGGCACTCCGGCGAACGGCTTGACCGCCGATCCACCCTTGAGGTCGGCCAGCACGAACTGCAGTTCCTCCGGCGGGTGGCTGAGCATCAGCGACTCGATCACGGTCCGCACCAGGGTCGACTTACCCGAACCCGTCGTGCCGGACATGACGCCGTGCGGGCCGTCGCCGCCTTCGTCCAGCGACTTCATGTCCAAGAACAGCAGTTCGCCGTTGTCGGAGCGATTGCCGAACGGCGCGCGCAGCCGCGACCGGCCCATGTGGTCGGAGCGGCTGCCCCACAGCGCGTGGAAGTCGATGTCGGCCGGGTCGTCGATGCCGTAGTAGGCCAGGATGTCGCGGGCGCCGATGTGGGCGACGCGCTGGCCGATCTCCTCGTACGCCTCGGCGAGCCGCCAGCGCGCCAGCTTCTGCGCGAACTCCTCGGCCTCCTCGAGGCTGAAGTGGTCGGTGAGCGCGAAGAACCACGGCTTCTCGTCGATCACCATCCAGGTGTCGCGGTCGCGGGGCAGCGCCTCGATGATGCCCGTGTGATCGAAGCTGAGGATCCGCTCGGGGACCGAGGTCCACATGGAGGACCCGGTCAGGTCGAAGAAGGTGACCCCGTCGATGCCCTCGGCGCTGATCACGAACTCCCACTGGGGATCTGCGGCGTCGGCGATGATCACGGTGTGCGGCGTCGGCGTCTGCGCCGAGGAGCTGGCGTGCCGGGGCGTGAACGAGCCGCGACCGGCGAACAACTCGGCCTGCTCGGCGGCGAACTCGCGCACCGAGCCGTACACCATCCGCGCGTTGCCCGCCGCGTCGTGACGCCGGGGGTCGCCGAAGTGGGGCAGCCACTTCACCCAGTCCCACTCGTCGAGGTCGGAGCTCACCACGATCATCTGGACGTGGTCGGGGCCGTGCGAGAAGGCCAGCTGGCAGATGATCGCCCGCATCAGTCCCAGCACCTGCTCGCGCTCCCCGTTCAGCGCGTACCACGGCTCGACCAGCAGCGAGATCATCTTGGGCAGGTTGTAGACGACGCTCTGGTAGCGCCCGAACTCCTGCAGCGCCTTACCGGTCACCGGTTCGAGCTCGATGTCGGTCGGCATGTTCTGGGGCTCACCCCAGGTCACCTCGGGACGCGTCATGCCCACGCCGACCCGGACGACACCGAAGTTGAGGTCCTTGCCGTCGGGCTTGCGCTCCCACATCCGCGGCGAGCCGACGGCGGCCGAGAGCGTGTCGGGCGCCGGGTGGAACCACCGGTAGTTGGCGTCCATGCTGTCGGCCGACTCGTGGGCGGTCTCGCGCAGCATGTCCAGCATCAGCATGAACTGCGCGCGCATCGCGTCCAGCTTCGGCCGGCTCATCTGCTGCTGGCCGCCCATCCGGCCGCCGAACATCATCATCATCATCCCGCCGACCATGAAGATCGGGAAGATCGAG
>NZ_JBYCLG010000071.1:0-13026 GCF_057473785.1 Mycobacterium sp. TH-M103 | reverse complement strand
TCGGCGGGCATGAAACCCTGCACCTGTTCGGACAGCGCGAACAGGCGCTCGGTCGAGTGGGCATCGGTGCCGTTCATCAGCCGAACCTATCGGTCGTGCCGATCGGTGCGTCCGGCGGGCCGACCAATGGCCGAGGGGCCGCGGCCAGCCCGGAGCCGGATGCCGGATGCCGCCCCGGAAAGGCTTGCGGCTCACGACCGAGCGGCGTCGTGCCGGGACGTTCGACCCGCGAATGGGGACGAACGACCCTGCCCGGTGCGCGGCCGGGTTGCCTATCCTTCACGTGGTCGCGCCGCTAGCCGGGTCGGTGGTGTGCAACGAAGGGATCGGGGTGTGGGCTTCTTTCGAGTGGTGGCCCTGGACGTGGACGGCACCCTGACCTCGGCAGGCCAGATCTCGGAGCAGGCCGTGCAGGCCATCGACCAGGTGCGCCGCGACGGTCTGCTGGTCGTGCTGGCCACCGGCCGGATCGGGACCGAGCTGGCGGCAAGCTTCCCGCAGATCAGCAACCATGTCGATGCGCTGGTCCTGGAAAACGGGGCGGTGGCCAAGATCGGCGGGAAGGCCTACCCGCTGGCGGCGCCGGTCGACACCGCACTCGACGCGGCACTGGACGAACACGAAGTGACGTACCGGCGCGGTGAGGTGATCCTGGCCACCAGCGCCGAGCGTGCCACGACGGTCCTCGAGGTGATCGGCGCGCTGGGGCTGGACTGCCAGATCGTCCGGAACCGGGCCGAGTTGATGGTCGTGCCGGCCGGGGTCACCAAGGGCACCGGTCTGACGGAGGTGCTGAACCGGCTGAACCTTTCGCCACACAACACGATCGCCGTCGGGGATGCCGAAAACGACCTGTCACTATTCGGCTCGGCTGAGATCGGTGCCGCCGTCGCCGACGCGGTTCCGTCCTTACGCGAACACGCCGACCTGGTGCTCGACCAACCGAACGGTGCCGGGGTCGCCGAGTTGCTCACCGACACATACCTCAGTGGGGCGCGGCGCTGGTGCCCGCCGCGCCGGTGGGTGCAGATCGGGACCTTCGACGACGGAACACCGACGAAGGTGCCCGGCAGCCAGGCACGCATGATGGTGACCGGGCCGGCCGGGTCGGGCAAGAGCTACCTGGTCGGGTTGCTGGCCGAGGAATGGACGAACGCCGGCTACTGCGTGCTGCTCGTCGACCCCGAAGGCGACCACCGGCAACTCGAGCAGCTCAACGGCGTCCGGGTCGTGGACGCCGACGAGGGGCTCCCCGACCCCGTGGAACTGGTCGGTCTGCTGCAGCCGCACACCGGTCTGGTGGTGGACCTGTCGGCGCTGCCCACCGCCGAGAAGATCGGCTACTTGCATCGCCTGCGGCCGGCAGCCGAAGCTCAGCGGGAGGCCCGCGGGTTTCCCCACTGGGTCATCTACGACGAGGCCCACCTGCTGGGTGCGGACCAGCAGCCGCACTGGACGCGCCGCGGGGGAAACCTGCTGTCGTCCTTCATGCCCGCCTTGCTACCGGCGGGTGAAGTCGGCGACACTGATATCGTGCTCACCGTCGGCGGTATCGATCCGGTGAGTAGCGTTGCACCGGAACCGGTTCGGCGGGCATCCATCCAGTTCGGCTCGGCGGCGCCCCGTGCCTTCACAATCTCGTCTCGCCGCACCGGTCACGTGCGCCACGCCCACAAATACGCCGACGTGTCGCTGCCCGAGGAGCGCCGGTTCTACTTTCGCCCGACCGACGGGCGCAACATCCCGGCGGCGGGCACCATGCACGAGTTCCGCACCGCGCTGGGATATCTCGATCCGCAGGCGCTGCAGTACCACCTCGAACGCGGCGATTTCTCCCGCTGGCTCGGCGACACCATCGCCGACATGGACCTCGCCGCGAAGGTCGCCGCCTGGGAAGACGAGTTGGTGGCGCGCCACGCCGCCGACGTGCAACGGATCCGGCGCCAGCTGATCCACGCCATCGAAGACCGCTATTCCGCCTCCACCGAGCACGGCCGATGAACAGAAAACATGCGCCAGCAGGCGCTACGCACCCGCACGTCCCGTATCACCTCAACTGAAAGAGGAACCACCATGTCATCAACGTCACCGCACCGCCTGCGTCCGGTTGTCATCGCATCCAACGTCCTCATGGCCGCCGTGACCGGCGCGGCCGTCCTCACCGCCACGATCGATCCGGGACAGCCATCGCCCACGCGCGGTCGCGGCGCGGTGATCGCCCTCACATCGGCCGACCCCATTGGCATCGACCAAGGAGTCTCCATCACCCCCGCACCCGGCTGGGAGCTGGTAGATCGGGGCCCGAACTGGGTCACCCTGGCCGACACCGATGCCGGCGCGAAAATGCGGGTCACGGTCAAAACCGCCGGCGCAGGTGACGTCGCCGCCGTGCTGCAGGCCGACATCGACAACGAGGTGGCCAATACCAGCTTGATCAATCTGGCGCCGTCGGACGAGATCAAATCCAAGACCGTGCAGGGCGGCCACTTCCAGCGGGCGGCCCGGGTGCACTACACCGCGGATGAGCGGGCGGGCATCGACACCACCCACCTGATGGGCGTGTTCATGGAACTGCTGAATCCTTCCAGCCGACTGTCCGCGTTCATCGACTACCGGGAATCCGACGAATCGCCCAGCCAGATCGGCGGCGTCGCCGAGGCGATGATCAATTCCATGCTGTGACGCGCTGCCGGGTGACGCGAGCGTGGTCGGCCGGCAATGACGCCGGGGATACGGCCCGTGTCGCCCGGCGCATCGCTGTCCGGGGGCGGCGTCGACGTAGCGCTGTCGGAAGGGGTTGTCGTCGGCGTAATGGCTGCCAACTCGCTGGGGCCGCTGGCAAATCCGAATCCGGAGACGGCCGGCGCCGCGGCGACCACGGCGCCGTTGGCGCAGACCCCGACTGCCTGCCGTACCGGTGAATTCATGGCCGTCTCGATTCCCTCCTCGGGCGTCACGTCGCAACCTGTGAAGCACCTCGCGCGGTCGGTGGACTGCGACCCGTTGCACCCAAACGGTTTTCACGCCCCAGCGGCGGGCCGCGTGGCGTGGCGATCACGTTCACGTCGCGGGTTGATGTTCAACTCGAAGCTCTGACGGCGATCTCGTCCGCATGGGATCGCATGGCGCGCAAGATGTCTTACCCCCTATCGGCGAACGCGGTGATGTGCTGAAATCGGATGGTGGGCGTTGCAGGACCGCCTACCGAGGAGAAGGCCATGAGCACGCCGCTCCTGCGCGCCGCGCAGGTGTTCGCCGGGTACACGATCGTCCGGTTACTGGGATCCGGCGGGATGGGTGAGGTCTACCTCGCCCAGCACCCGCGGCTGCCGCGCCGCGAAGCGCTCAAGATCTTGGGCGGCGACGTCTCTGCCGACGAAGACTACCGTCGCCGCTTCGTCCGGGAGGCGGACCTGGCGGCCGCGCTGTGGCATCCGAACATCGTGCGCGTCAACGACCGGGGCGAGTGCGACGGGCGGCTGTGGATTGCGATGGATTTCGTCGACGGCACCGACGCCGCCAGCCTCCTGCGCGACCGCTACCCGGTCGGCATGCCGGCAGACCAGGTTGCCACGATCGTCACGGCGATCGCCGGCGCGCTCGACTACGCCCACGAGCACCACGACCTGCTGCACCGCGACGTAAACCCGGCGAACATCCTGCTCGCCAAACCCGGTGACGGTGAACAGAGAATCCTGCTGGGCGACTTCGGCATAGCCCGCCACATCGCCGACTCCAGTGGCTTGACCGCCACCAACATGACCATCGGCACGTTTCCCTATGCCGCACCCGAACAACTGACGGGCGAACCGACCGACGGCCGCGCCGACCAGTATGCGCTGGCGGCCACCGCCTATCACCTGTTGACCGGAACCACGCTGTTTCCCTACACGAATCCGGTGGCGGTGATCAGCCACCACCTCACTGCGCCGCCGCCGGCGCTGGCAAAGACCCGCGCCAAACTCGCGGCCTTCGACCCGGTGCTCGCCGTGGCCCTCGCGAAGGACCCCGCCGACCGATTCCCCCGGTGCACCGATTTCGCCCGCGCGTTCGCCGAGGCGGCGCCCTGGCGGACGCCGACGGACACGGCCGCGACCATGCAGATTCCGCTGGCGGTCCGGCCGCCCGCGAGCGTGGCCCTGCCCCCCATCAACGTCGGCAAGCAGCAACGACGCAGGCGGCGCCGGATTTTCGCGGCTGCGGCGGCCATCCTCGCATTCGACCTCGTCGGCGCCACCGGCTACGCCGTCGAAGGTGGCAGCGGCACAGCAGGCCACAACCAGGCTGTCGCGTCCCCGGCCCCGGCGCGGCCTCCGGCGCCTGCCCCGCCGCGACCGGCACCGGGGGCTCCGCCACCGGCCTCCGCCCTACCGACGCCCGCTCCGCCCGTCCAGGTCCCGCCGGCGCCCAGACGCGCTTCGGCGCCACCTGTGGCATCCCGGGCCCATGTGCCCGTCGCGGCCGCCCCGACGCACACGCCGCCGGTCCCGAGGCGGCAGGCCCCGGGACCCGACCAGGTGTATCTCGACCTGGCCTCACAGATTCCCGGGGTCACCGTCAGCGACCCCAAGGAGGCAACCGCCACCGCCCGAGGGGTGTGCGCCGGGCTGCAAAAAGGGGTCAGCCCCGACGATGCCGCCGCCGCAACCCAACACAGGAGCGGATTGACGCCCGCGCAGGCGGCGGCGGGCGTCAACGCGGCGATCACCGCCTACTGCCCGCAATACCGGCGATAGCGATAGATTTCAGCGGCGGTTTCGGTCGTCGTCGGGTGTCAGCCAGACGACGCTCAACGGCGGAAGCGTCAGGGCGGCTGAGTACGGCAGGTCGCGGCACCCGATCGGTTCCGCGGTGAGGTCGCCGACGCTCACGCCGCTGCCGCCGAATCTGGTCGCGTCGGTAGCGAGGACCGCGACCCACCGGCCCGCCTCGGGAAGCCCGATCCGGTGCTCGCGCCGGACCGCCGGGGCCGGGCACGGCACCCGTATTCAGTGCGGCGGCGAAGACACCGGCGGGGTGGATGCGGCGCATCGGCAGCCGCTCCCCGGCGGTGAGCACCGCCATGTCCTGCGCGTCCGGGCGGGGCGAATCTCCACCGCGCCGCCCGAAGTCGCCGTCGTGCCGGAAATGCGCGCCCAGGAGCTGGTGCGGGTCGTGGTGGTCGCCTGCGACGAGCCGGTCGAGACCGTCCTGCCGGACTGAACCTTGCAGCTGGACAGGGGCACTCACGACCGTTCCTCCTCGACCGACACCCACGGTGGCTTGACCCGAGCGCCAAACGTCAAATTCCGTCTCGCCTTGCCTCCTGGCGGCCGACGCGACCCGGAAACAGGGACCAAAGTCCCGCGCCCCGCGGTCTGGCCGGGTGCCCGACGGCAGGGTCCGTGCCCATCCGCGGCCGTCCGGCGGGGCTCAGGCCGGGTGACGCCGAAACATGTTGGCGCGCTGCTTTTGTGGCTGCTCGCGGCGCGGGTGGTGGTCGAGCCACCAGTAGGCGGCCAGCTTGAGCCGGTCGTTGAACAGGAACCACACCAACGCGTAGGCCCAGACCAGCCCGGCCCAGCGCCACCCGAGCGGCGTCATCGCCACCCCGTAGACCGAGATCAGCGTCGCGATGGTCTGAGCGGTGAGGACGGCGCCCAGCAGCAACGGTGCGGGTGCGGGTCCGGACCAGAAGGGGCCTCGGCTGCGGGTGAGGAAGATGGTGAGCTGGCCGGCGACCGACAACTTCAGGTAGATCATCGTGCGGATGAAGTCGCGGTCGAGGTGAAAGACCTTGTCGGCGAGGAAGAAAAGCGTGAACGTCGCGACGACGCCGATCACACCGAGCACGGTGGCGATGGTCAACACGGTGCGCATGTCCCACTTGACGGGTTTGGCTGAGCCGCGCACGCGATCGTAGGCGATGGACAGGATGGCGCCGTCGTTGAGCAGCGCCAGGAACACGATCATCGCGGCGGTGACCGGGAAGAAGTTCATGAACACCACGGCCAGGGTGATCAGCAACAGCACCCGGATGGTCTCGGCGATGCGATAGGTGGCATAGCTGGTGAGGCGGGCGAAGATCTCCCGGGCCACCCCGATCGCGTGCACGATGACCGACAACCCGGGCGCCAGCAGAACCACGTCAGCGGCCGCGCGCGCGGCGTCGGTGGCGCCGGACACCGCGATGCCGGCGTCGGCCTGTTTGAGCGCGGGGGCGTCGTTGACGCCGTCGCCGGTCATCCCGACGATGTGCCCGCGAGCCTGCAACAGCTTGACGATGCGGTACTTGTGCTCGGGAAACACCTGCGCGAACCCGTCGGTCGTTTCCACCCGGGCACCCAGGTCGTCGTCGTCGGCGGCGCTGTCCAGGACGGCGGCGTCGAGAATGTTCTGCCCCAGGCCGACCTGCCGGGCGATCTCGCGGCCGATGGCGACCTGGTCGCCGGTGACCATCTTGACGTCGATGCCGAGCTCCTCGGCGGCGCTGATGGTGGCCGCGGAGTCGTCGCGGGGCGGGTCGGCCAGCGCCAGCACACCCATCAGCCGCCAGGAGCCTTCGCCATCGGTCCGGGCCACCCCGAGGGACCGATACCCGTGCGCGGCGAACCGTTCGACCACGCCGTCGACCTCGGTGACCGCACCGTCGCCGTCGCACAATGCGGCGATGACCTGCGGCGCACCCTTGCTGACCCGGAAGACACGGCCGTCGGGGTCGTGCACCGTCGCTTCGGTGCGTTTGCTGACCGGGTCGAACGGAACGAACTTGTCCACCCGCCCCGACGGCGGTGAGCCCGCGGCGGCGATCACCGCCAAGTCGATGAGGTCGTTGTCCTCCACGCGTGAGGCCAGCGCCGCCGCGGTGAGCAGTTCGTCGTCGCTGACGGCCGTGGCGGTCCAGCGGGCGGCGAGCGCGAGGCGGTTCTGGGTCAAGGTGCCGGTCTTGTCCGAGCACAACAGGCCGATGCCGCCGAGTTCCTCGACCGCGGGCAGGTGACTGACCACGGCCTCGTGGCGCGCCAGCTGCCGGGCGCCGATGGCCATGGTCACCGACAGCACCGCCGGCAGTGCCACCGGGATCGAGGCGATCGTGACCACCAGCGCGAACTCGAGCGTCTCTAGCACGGGATTGTGCCGGATCAGCGACACCACGACCGTCAGGGTGACCAGGACAAGCGCGATCACGATCAGGTAGTTGGCGATGCGCAGCACCGCACGCTGGAAGTGACTCACCGTGCCCGCGCTCTCGACCAGCGCGGTGGTCTTGCCCATGTAGGACGCGGTCCCGGTGGCGCACACCAGCGCGTCGGCCTCGCCGCGCACCACCACCGAACCAGAGAACAGGGCTTCGCCCTGCCCGCGGGTCACGGCGAGCGATTCGCCGGTCAGCGCCGACTGGTCCACCTCGAGGGCGACGTCGTCGAGAATCCGTAGGTCGGCGGGCAACACGTCGCCCAGGCGCACTCGCACGACGTCGCCGGGCGCCAACTCGCGCACGGCCACCGTTACCCACGTGCCGTCGCGCAACACCCGGGCCGAGGAGGCCAGACGCTGTTTGAGCGCGGCGATCGCGTTGGCGGCCTGGTGTTCCTCGAAGTAGGCCACCAGCCCGTTCATCGCCAGCAGCACGCCGATGATCGCGGCGTCGGTCCAGTGCTGGGCGGCCACCGACAACGCCAGCGCGACCTCGATCATCCAGGGGATCGGCGCCCAGAAGTACCCCAGGAACTCCAGCACCGGATCGCGATGCCGTTCGGCGATCTCGTTGGGCCCGTACCGTTCCAGCCTTTGCCGGGCCTGGGCTGTCGTCAATCCCGCTGCGGAGCTGTCCAGTGCGGTCAGCAGCTGCGGTAACGGCAACTCGGTCAGCTTTTCGGTGGTCTCGGCCAAACCCGTCTCCCCTCGGGGCTCCTGCATGTCGGGTTCACCGTCGCATTCCGGCCGTGAACCGGGTAGGGCCGAACGCCCCTATCGGATGGGCGTTGTTCGGGGGCGTGGCCAATCGCGGCGAGGCGGCCTGTGTGAACTGACGGTTTTGGCGGTGTCGCCGCACAGGCTTCACAACGAAGCGGAGTCAGAGGCCCCGCGGGCGGCTCCGCCGAGGCCGATCCGTTACCACCGTCGGTCACTGGAAATGGCGGTAAACACCGCGCCAGCCAGTTAGCGGCCGCGCTTTCCGGCGACCGACTGCCATGTATATGTCTTTGATCAACCGTCTTTGCTCAGGGTGATTGCGGACAGAGTTCAGGCCGGTGTATCAGAGCTTGAATAGCTCCCGAAAGCGCGGAGGCCGGCCGCACCGCCGGTGGACGGGCCGCGTCGTCGTCGGGCCCTGGCTGACGGATGGCGCAGCATAGCCTCGCTGCGCTCCCGCGCACGTCGTTGAGCCGCAAGCCACACTGGGTGGGAGTCAAGACGAATGACCGTCGCCTCTGAAGTATTCGCCACGATTGTCAACTCCTTCCGAAGCATTGCGATTCGGCCGCGCCGTGGGACAGGTGTGGTTATTGGTTCGTGATTTCAGGATGCCCGACCAATCCTGAGACCAAACCACCCCGAGAGATGAGAATTTGCCATGAAAATGCCGCAATGCTCAGCCGCTCCCTGTCGCCGCCGGTTCTCGGGCCGGCCACGAATCAGGAGGGTAATGGTGACCACCGACACGATTCGCGGGTCGGGCGGTGCGATTTCGCCCGGCTTCGACCGGGCCCCGGCTGGTATCGGGCTGCTATCGTCCCTTGCTTATGCCGGAGATGGACCGCCGCCGCATGATATTGACGACCGGGATCGGCGTGCTGGCAGCCGCCTTGCCCGGTCCCGAGGCCCGCGCGCAGCGCACCCCGCTGCCCGCAGCGCCCAGCGGTCAGTCCGGGAGCTACGCCTTCCAGGACGAATTCGACGGGCCAGCAGGCTCGCCGCCCGACGCGTCGAAGTGGACGGTGGCGCAGGCCCGCGAAACCATCAAGGACCCGACGTACTGGGAGCGGCCGGAGAACATCGGCCAGTACCGCGACAACCGGCAGAACGTCTACGTCGACGGCAAGTCCAACCTCGTCCTGCGTGCCGCCAAAGACGGCCCGACGTACTACAGCGGCAAGGTGCAAAGCCTGTGGCGGGGCGGCGTCGGGCACACCTGGGAAGCGCGCATCAAGCTGAACTGCCTGACGCCGGGCGCCTGGCCCGCCTACTGGCTGGGTAACCAGGACCAAGGCGAGATCGACGTCATGGAATGGTACGGCAACGGCAACTGGCCCTCGGCCACCACCGTGCACGCGAAAGCCAATGGCGGCGAGTGGAAGACCCACAACATCGCGGTGGACAACGCGTGGCACACGTGGCGAACCCAGTGGGACCAGACCGGGATCCGCTTCTGGAAGGACTACGTCGACGGCGCGCAGCCCTACTTCGACGTCCCGGCGAACTCGCTGCCGGACTGGCCGTTCAACGCGCCCGGCTACACCGTCTTCACGGTGTTCAACCTCGCGGTCGCCGGCTCCGGCGGCGGCGATCCGGGGCCGGGCACCTACCCCGCCGAAATGCTCGTCGACTGGATACGCGTGTGGTGAGTCAGCCGAACTCGAGCAGCGTGTAGGCGCCGCGGAACGTCCGCAGCGGCGCGCACTGCCAGAACGCGGGAAACAGCATCCCGAAGAACAAGCCCCGCCCTCGCGGCATCGGCAGGTCGTGCACCGCCCGGATCCCGGGCATGGTGCCGGCCAGATCCGAGAGTTGACGCGCCGAAAGGCTGAACGGCATCGGCGGCACGCGGTAGCGCTTGGTGGACCGCATCCCCCGCGGCGCGAGCTTTTTAACCAGGGTCGGCGGCAGGTCGAAGAACATCTGACCACCGGGAAACCGCTTGGCGCACGCGGCGATCAGGCCCAGCGCCTCGTGCGGCTGTAAATACATCAGCAAACCCTCGGCCGTGATGAAAACGCCGTCGGAGTCGTCGATCTCGGCCATCCAGCTGTAGTCGAGCGCGGACTGCGCCAAGTAGGTGATCCGCTCCGAATGCGGCAGCAGGCGCCGCCGCAGCTCGATGACCGGCGGCAGGTCCACCGACACCCAACGGAACGGTGCGTCGGGCAGCGCGCTGCTGAGGCGCCAGAAGCTGGTCTGGAAGCCCTCCGCGAGCGCGACGACGGTCGCGCGGGGCCGCGCCGTGAGGTATTCGGTCGCGCACCGGTCCACCGCCAGCGACCGCAGCGCCATCTCCTGGCCCCGGCGGCCGAATTTCTCGAAGTCGAAGTCGATGGACTCGACGAGTTCGATCGCCATCGGGTCGTCGAGGATCGCGTCGGGTCGCTCGGCCTGGTAGGCCCTGCCGTACAAGGTCAGCAGCGCAGTTTCCGAGACGCCGGTCAACTGCCGGGCGTCCACTTTGCCGTCTCCGTCGTCTTTGTGACGACTCATCAGACCTCCCGACTCAACGGCGGAACAGGTGCCGCACGACCGAGAGCAACAACGTCGCCACGACCGAGACCAGCAGCATCGACACCCACGGAATGTAGACGCGCACGTTACCGCGCTCGATCCGGACATCGCCAGGAAGGCGGCCGAACCACGATAAGCCGCCCGCCCAGATCAGGACACCGGTGGCGACGACCAGAATCCCGACCACCACCACGACGGGGCCGACGTTGCGTCCCATCACGGCTCGACGGGGATCGCCACCTCGTTGCGGCGCCGGCACGGCAGCGTCCACGGCGGATCGTAGAACCACGCATCGGCCCCGCCGATCGGGGTGATGTCGTTGTTGCGCAGGACGTTCCTGAGCTCGGCGGTGCGGGCGGCGACGGCCGCCGGGCTCCGGTCGCCGCTGAATTTCAGCACTGCCACCGTCTGCGGCGGCACGGTCACCAGGCGGACCTGTTCGTCATCAGGGGGGGGCAGGGTCTCCATGGTCCACTTCGACGGCATGAAGAAGCGGATCACCCAGCCGCGCTCGGCGGCGGCCGACTGCACGACGGGCGCGGTCATCGCGATCTGTTGGCCCGCGCTTGCATGCTGGCCCACCGGCGCCGTCATCGCAATCGCCTGGCCGCCGCGATTGCCGCCGAAGATGTAGCCCGCGAGCCGGCGGAAGCCGAGGTTGCGGGCGCGCTCCTGGTCTCCCGGCACCGTGGTTTCGGCGGCGATGCGCGGGCCGTAGCTCCGGATTTCGACGGTGTCGGTGAGTTCCCGGCGCGTATAGCCGGGCTCCTCGGTGCCCACGCGGATTCCGACGACCGCGACCAGCGATTCGGCAACCTGTTCGGCGAGCTTGGTCAGTTTCATCACGATGTCATTCTCTCAGCGTCGATTGAGAAACCACACGTGCGCGGTCAGTGCCGTCGCGAACGCGCACCACAACGGGTACAGGAGCAGCGGAGCGGCGCGCCCGCCCTGCGCGTCCATCGCCCGGCGCGCCAGGTCGGCGCTGCTGGCGGTGAGCACCCCCGCGGCGACCGCGGAAAGGCCCAGCCGGCGGCGCTGGAAGAACAGCCACGACCAGCCGGCGTTCAATGCCAGGTTGACCGCGAGTGCCATGACGTACTGGCGGTGTTCCGGCTTTCGTCCGCGGCGCTCCAGCTCGTCGAGTGTGTTGGAGGAGACCACCGCGATGTCCGCGTAGAGCACCGGCCACACGATCGGAAAGGCTTGGGGTGGGGGCTGATACGGCGGTTTGCGCAGCGATCGATACCACGGCGATGCGGCCGGGCGGCTCGCCAACCCACCGATGACGGCGGCCGAGGCTACGGCCGTGGCGGCGGGGGCCAGAGTTCGTGCCTGCATCTCACTCTCCCGGTTAAAGCATTCGGTAGCTGATTCACCCATTTTCGTCAGCCATTCGGCAAGGGAAATCGTCCTCCGAACGCGATGGCACCCGGCCCTTGTCCCGGGCATGCGAGGCGTGTAATCGCAATATCACTCGTTCGATCGGTCGGCCGGGGATCAGCGGAGCGCCGGTGGCGTGCGGCTGACCGCACGGTTGATGACTGACCCGTCCAGGTTGAGGCCCATTACCCTTCCCAACACGCGACCGACTGGCGTCTCACAGCACTTCCAGGATGCATGAAATCCGGGAGGGTCGCATCCACCGGCTGAAAGCGCCGTCGGCGAAACGCGTATTTGCACGCTCGCCTGAATTTTTTTCGTTCGTTTTCCGCCGTGAATTCGGGCGTTATCAGATTTGCGGGTTGGTTTACGAACAAAAGAGCGCACTGGCGCTCGGCCGTGCTCGGCCGCGATGGTCGCGGTGCGCCGTCGCAGGCCCGCCCCCCGGCAACAACCGGATCTTGGACCACACTCGATGCGCTGACCATCAGCCGCCGCTACGGCCGGTGCCTCGGTTGCGGAGTGGGCGACGGCCGTGTTCGTTCCGGACCACGAGCTTTCGCGCCGGACGGCGCGAAAGTTCCTGGCCGAATGCACAGAAGCCGCCGGCGCAGCAACCGCGACAGCCCGCGTATCTGAGCACGATGCCCGCGACGCAATGTGGACGCGGCAAGGCGCGTCCGACCCGAAGCGCCAGTTCAGCGTTGCCGTGGGCATGGCTGCCACGATCCTTGCCCAGACGTTCTATCGGGGTTGGCTACGGCGGTGTGGCTTCGACGTGCGTGTCGGTCGCATCGACCCGCCGCGTCGCCCCAAACGACTCGACGCCGCTGTTCCCCGACCGCTCCGCTCCGCAACGTTTGCGTACCCAAGTCACCTTTGTTTTTGGCCTGGACAGCGAATGACTACTGGCACTCATTTGTGCCCTGGGGATTGAAAATTTCGCGAAAAGTTATCGAAACGCTATGTGCATCACATCGAAGTGATTTACGGTCGTGATCACACCGTGATAGGGCCGTGATAACTGCGTGATACGTCATCCAGAGGATTGCACATGCCATACATGATTTCGACACCGGACGCACTGGCGGCGACGGCGGCAAACATCGCCGAGATCGGCTCGAGACTCAGCCTCAGAATTTCACGGTGGCCCGGGTTCTGCTGTGGCGGTCTGCGGGGCGGCAGCTTTGTCGAGGTTTTGAGGCTGGGGGTAGGCGGCGGCGCCGC
>NZ_JBYCLG010000070.1:0-44268 GCF_057473785.1 Mycobacterium sp. TH-M103 | reverse complement strand
GGGTAGTCCGAGGGCGCCTGCCCGCACAGGCCGGAGTGAATCCCGTTGCGGCGGCAGCCTTCCACGGCCAGGCGGATCATTTCCTTGACGCCGTCGTCGCGCTCGTCGTAGTCGAACGCCACGATCTCGCTGTCCCGGTCCACGCCGAGGGTGAGCTGGGTCAGATCGTTGGAGCCGATGGAGAAGCCGTCGAAGCGCTTGGCGAACTCGTCGAGCAGGATGACGTTGTTGGGGATCTCGCACATCGCATACACCTGCAGCCCGTTGTCGCCGCGCCGCAGGCCGTGTTCGGCCATCGTGGCCAGCACCAGGTCCGCCTCGGCGACCCGGCGCACGAACGGCAGCATGATGACGACGTTCGTCAGGCCCATGTCGTCGCGGACACGTTGCATCGCGCGGCATTCCAGCGCGAAGCCCTCGGCGTAGGCCGGGTGGGCGTAGCGCGAGGCGCCACGGAAGCCGATCATCGGGTTGGCCTCGGTCGGTTCGAAGCCGCGGCCGCCGATCAGGCTGGCGTACTCGTTGGTCTTGAAGTCCGACATCCGCACCACCACGGGCTTGGGCCAGAACGCGGCCGCGATCGTGCCGATCCCCTCGGAGAGGCGCTGCACGAAGAACTCCGCGCCGTCGGCGTAGCCGTAGGTGAGCCGCTCGATCGTGCGGCGCGCCGCGGCGTTGTCGACCTTGTCGGGATGCAACAGGGCCAGCGGGTGCACCTTGATGTATTCGCCGACGATGAACTCCATCCTGGCCAGTCCCACACCGTCGTTCGGCAGAAACGACGTCTTGAAGGCCCGGTCCGGATTGCCCAGGTTGACCATGATCTCGGTGCGCGGCCGCGACAGGTCGGCCACCTCGGTGCGCTCCACGTGGAAGCCCACCTCGCCGCGGTACACCCGCCCGGTGTCGCCCTCGACGCACGACACCGTGACGACCTCGCCGTCGGGCACGCGCGTGGTGGCGTCGCCCGCGCCGACCACGGCCGGGATGCCGAGCTCGCGGGCGATGATCGCCGCGTGGCAGGTGCGCCCGCCGCGGTTGGTGACGATCGCGGCGGCGATCTTCATGACCGGCTCCCAGTCCGGTGTGGTGATGTCGGCGACCAGTACATCGCCGGGCCGGAAGTCCGACATGCGCCCGAGGTTATCCATCCGTTTCGCCACGCCGGAGGCGACCTTCTCGCCGACCGAGCGGCCCTCGGTGAGTATCTCGCCCTCCGCTTCCAGTACATAGGTTTCCACCGTCGCCGAGCTGCGTTGGGAGGCCGCGGTCTCCGGGCGCGCCTGCACGATGTAGAGCTTGCCGTCCAGACCGTCCTTGGCCCACTCGATGTCCATCGGGCGCCCGTAGTGCCGCTCGATGGCGCACGCGTAGCCGGCCAGCTCGAGCACGTCGTCGTCGGTGATGCAGAACCGGCCGCGGTCGGCCTTCGGCGTGGGGATGTTGCGGGTCGTGTGTTTCGTGCCGCCCTGGACGAACACCATCTTGACCGCCTTGTCGCCGATCAGGCGGCGCAGCACGGCGCGGTGCCCGGCCTCATACGTCGGCTTGTGGACGTAGAACTCGTCGGGGTCGACCGCGCCCTGGACGACGTTCTCGCCCAGGCCGTAGGCGCCGGTCACGAACACGACGTCGGTGAAACCGGACTCGGTGTCGAGGGTGAACATCACCCCCGAGGAGGCGAGGTCGGAGCGCACCATCTTCATCACGCCGATCGACAGCGCGACCTTGAAGTGGTCGAAGCCCTGGTCGATGCGGTAGTGGATGGCCCGGTCGGTGAACAGGCTGGCGAAACAGCGGCGGCACGCGTCCAGCAGGCTCTCGGGCCCCGTGATGTTGAGGAAGGTCTCCTGCTGGCCGGCGAAGCTCGCTGTCGGCAGGTCCTCGGCGGTGGCCGAGCTGCGCACGGCGAGGCTGACGTCGTCGCCGTACTCGTCCTGCAGCGCGCGGTAGGCGTCCAGGATCTCACCGGCCAGGTCGGCGGGGAGGCCGGCGCCGTAGACGATCTCGCGGGCGCGTTTGCCCTTGCGCGCCAACGCGGTGACGTCCGCCGGGTCGATCTCGTCGAGCTCGGCGTGCAGCGCGTCCCAGGAGTCGGCGCGGTCCAGCATGTGCTTGTAGGCCTCGGCGGTGATGGCGAACCCGTGCGGCACCCGGACGCCCTGCTGCGACAGCTTCTGGAACATTTCGCCGAGCGAGGCGTTCTTGCCGCCCACGAGCGGCACGTCGGCGATGCCGAACTCCTCGAAGAAGCGAATGTAGGTGAACCCGGTCATGATCTGTTCCTTCGCGTCGTCGCCCATCCGCCGCGAAACCGCTCGGGCGTCACCTGATGACGATATGGCCGCGGCCGGCGCGGCACAGCTTTCGTTTGGCACCCAAGCTGAGGACTTCCGGCCCTGATCGGGGGCGCTGCCGCGGTGGACAGTGACGGGATGGAGCATCTGACCGCCCTGGACGCCGCCTTCCTGGAGGTCGAGGACGCCGACCCGCACGTGAGCCTGGCGGTGGGCGGGGTGTCGGTCGTCGAGGGCCCCGCTCCGCGCTACGACGAGTTCGTCGCGGCCTTCACGCGGCGGGCGGCGACGATCCCGCGCTGCAGGCAGGTGCTGCGGACCCACCCGCTGGATCTGCGGCCACCGGAGTGGGTGGACGACCCGCACTTCGACCTGTCGCGCCACCTGCACCGCGCTGCGCTGCCCCATCCGGGCGGCGACGCCGAGCTCTTCGAGATGATTGCTGCCCTGATGGAGCACCGGCTCGACCGCGAGCGCCCGCTGTGGGACTGCTGGATCATCGAGGGCCTCAGCGACGACCGGTGGGCCGTGTTGATCAAACTGCACCACTGCATCGCCGACGGCATCGCGACCACGCAGATGATGACGAGGTTCAGCGACGACGACGCCGGCACCTTCGCCACCGACATCGCCGGCTCCAAGGGGCAAGCGCCCCCGGGCGTGAGCCTGGCGCGGATGAGCCTGAACCCGCTGAGCTGGGTGCGCGAGATCGGGCGGGGCGCCCTGGCGGCCGAGCACGCCGCCGTGGGTGCGGCCGAGCTGACGGCCGGACTGGTGCGTCCGGCCCGGCCGTCGTCGCTGAACGGCCCGCTCACGACGATGCGGCGCTACAGCGCGGCCCGGGTCCGGCTGGCCGACCTGCAGAAGGTGTCCCGGGAATTCGGTGTGACGCTCAACGACGTTGCGCTGGCGGCGATCACGAACAGCTATCGCAGCGTCCTGCTGGAGCGGGGCGAACGGCCTGGCCACGATTCGCTGCGCACCCTGGTTCCGGTGTCGGTCCGCACGGCCGACCACTTCGCGGCCACCGACAACCGGGTCTCGGCGATGCTGCCGCTGCTGCCGGTCGACGAGCCGGACCCGGTGCGCCAACTGCGGTTGGTGCACGAACGCCTCGGCCGGGCCAAGGCCAGCGGTCAAAGCGACGGCGGCAGCGCGGCGGTGGCGATGGCCGGCAACGTCCCGTTCGCCCTCTCGGCGTGGGCGGTCCGCTTGCTTGCGCGGCTGCCGCAACGCGCCGTCGTCGGCCTGGCGACCAATGTGCCCGGGCCGCGGAGCCGGCAGCGGCTGCTGGGCCGGCGGGTGCTGGAGATCCTGCCGGTGCCGCCGATCGCCCTGCAGGTGCGCACCGGCGTCGCGATGGTCAGCTACGCCGACGCGTTCGTGTTCGGCATCACCGCCGACTACGACGCGGCATGCGACATCGAGGTGCTCGCCGCGGGAATCGAGGACGGGGTGGCCCAACTGGTGGCCGCCAGCCGCGCGCGGCGCGGCAAGCGGGCCCCGGCGCCGACGGGCTAACCCGTCTCCCGACCCGCCGCGCGGCCCTGTGCGGCGTGGCGGGCTCGCTGGTGTCCGTCAGCAGGAGGTGGTCGAACTCCGACCGGGATCTCGGGGCTACGCCCGATGCGCGGAAGTCCTCGGCGATCTGCTCGGCCAGTGCCCGCAGCTTGACGTTGGTTTCCTGCGACAACCATTTGAGCAGGTTGAACGCGGCGTCGCAGGTGATGCCATAGACCAACATCAGCATGCCTTTGGCCTGCTCGATGGCGGCGCGGCTCTCGCTGATGCGGGCCAGCTTCGCGCTGACGGCACCCTCCTTCACCTCTTCGGCCGGGGAGGTGACGTCGACGTAGAAGCCGTGTGTCCCGACCACTTCGCCGTCGTCGTCGCAGAGCTGGTCCCCGACGACGACGATGGAGCGAACTCGGCCACGAGTGTCGATGATCCGGTGGCCGGTGCTGAATGCCTGACGCGTGCGGATCATCTGGTCGAGGCTCGCCGCGACCTGCCCGCGGTCGTCGGGGTGTTTGTGCGCGAGCACCAGCTCGGTGGTCGGGGTGACGCTGCCGGGCTCGTAGCCGTGTATCCGCTGCACCTGGTCCGACCATTCCCAGCGCTGGCCGGCGAAGTAGAACCGGAACCAGCCGACCCGTTGCGGCGTGCCGCCGGCCAGGGCCTGCTCTACGTTCTCGGTGTCGCCGTTGAGATCCCATCTCATCGGTCGGCGTGGCTCTTCAGGCGCAGGGCGGGCAGGCGGCAACCGCGAATACGATGCGGCCGCCGCCGTGCCCACCCGTGGTTCAGGCGTCGATGACCTCGCGTTTGACCGTGTTGTCGTTGATCGCCGTGTTGCCGCCGCGGTCGACGGAGATCTTGCGCGGCTTGGCCTTCTCCGCGACCGGGATGTGCAGCCTCAGGACGCCCTCGCGGTAGGTGGCCTCGATCCTGTCGGTGTCGAGGTTTTCGCCGAGGACGAGCTGGCGGCTGAAGACGCCGCGCGGCCGCTCGGTGGCCAGCATCTCCCGGTTGGGGTCCAGGGCCGGCCGTTCCGCGCGCACGGTCACGACGTTGCGCTCGATGTCGATGTCCAGCGAGTCGGCGTCGATGCCCGGTAGGTCGAATTCGACGATGAAATTCTCGCCGTCGCGCCAGGCATCCATCGGCATCACCGCCGGCCGCGCCGCGGTGCCGAATACCTGTTGGGTCAAGCGGTCCAGATCACGGAACGGGTCGGTGCGCATCAGCATGGCGGTCACCTCTCACTCCTCGTCTTTCGTGGTGAAACTGCCTATCTATGCCATGTGGCATAGATTTTGTATAGCATTGTCGACACATCAACGCAACTGTGGTAGACAACTTTCCTGTATCAGCTAAATGAGGAGTGCCCCGATGCCCGACCAGCCTGGCGACAGCGGTGCGCCGGCGCCCGACCGCGGCGTGTACGGAATCTCCGTGGCCGCCGAACTCTCCGGTGTCGCGGTGCAGTCGCTGCGGCTCTACGAGCGCCACGGATTGCTGACGCCCGCCCGCAGCGATGGCGGCACGCGGCGCTACAGCGCCGATGACCTGGCCCGGCTGCAGCGCATCAGCGCCCTGGTGGATGACGGCGTCAATCTCGCCGGTATCGCCCGCATCCTGTCGCTCGAGGACGACAACGCCGCGCTGTCAGCGGACAACACCGATCTGCGGTCCATCAACCGCAGGCTGCGCGACGCGCCCCAGGCTGGCGAGCCCGCCCCGTAGCCCGAACCGCCGCAGCCCTGACCCGTGGCGCGGGCCCGCCGATTGTGGGCGCCGGCACGGGGTCGCGACGCTGCTCGCGGGCAGTCACCGGGCGGCGGCTGCCGTCGCGATGGCGCCGGCAGGACCTCGGGCAGGCCCGAACGGGTGCCGGAGTGGGGCGCTCTGCCCGCGGGCGGCGACGAATCGAGGGCTCCATGGACGATCTTGATTTCGACAGTTGCGATCTCGAGGAGACCGAGGAGTTTCTGGTCCGCACCTACGTGCCGATGCGCATCAGCGGCGTCGGGTAACCCTCCCGCGCCCGCATCCACCGCCGGTGGATTGGCTCGGTCAACTTCGCGGCCCACGTCTACGCCACCCCGCGCGCCGTGCAGGACGTGTTCCGCCGGCACCTGGACATGACGCCGATGCAGTACCTGTGGCGGGTCCGGCTGGACCGCGCGCATCGCGACCTGATCGAGTCGGACCCGGGCGCGACGACCGTGGGCGCCGTCGCCGCGCACGGGGGATTCGCCCACCAGGGCCGCTTCGCCAGGCTCTACCGCCCGACCTACGGCGGGAGCCCCAACCAGACGCTGAGCGCCTGACTCTGCGCGATCGAAAGCTTCTGCACGCCAGGATTTTTCGGGGCGCTGCAGCGGTCCTGAGTTTCGGCGCCCGCAGGACGGGTATGGGCCAGGCATGAAGGCTGTCACATGGCACGGCAAACGCGACGTCCGGGTGGAGTCGGTTCCCGATCCCAGGATCGAAAAGCCCACCGACGCGATCATCGAGGTCACCTCGACCAACATCTGCGGCTCCGACCTGCACCTCTACGAGGTGCTCGGGGCCTTCATGAAGCCCGGTGACGTGCTGGGCCACGAGCCGATGGGGATCGTCCGCGAGGTCGGTGGGGAAACGGGCGACCTGCGGGTCGGCGACCGCGTCGTCATCCCCTTCCAGATCTCGTGCGGCAGCTGCTACATGTGCGACAAGCAGCTCTACACCCAGTGCGAGACCACCCAGGTGCGCGAAAAGGGTATGGGAGCAGCACTGTTCGGCTATTCGGAGCTCTACGGCGAGGTGCCCGGGGGCCAGGCCGAACTGCTGCGTGTGCCCCAGGCCCAGTTCACGCACATCAAAGTGCCTGAGGGGCCGCCGGATTCGCGCTTCGTCTACCTGTCCGACGTGCTGCCGACCGCCTGGCAGGCGGTGGCCTACGCCGACATCCCGGAGGGCGGCACGGTGGCGGTGCTCGGCCTGGGCCCGATCGGGGACATGGCCGCGCGCATCGCCGACCATCTCGGCTACCGCGTCATCGCGGTGGACCTGGTGCCCGAACGGCTGGCGCGGGCCGCGCAGCGCGGCATTCACACTGTCGACCTGGGGCGGCTGGACGGCCCGGTCGGCGACGCGGTCCGCGACCTGACGGACGGCCGGGGCCCGGACTCCGTGATCGACGCGGTGGGAATGGAGGCGCACGGCTCCCCGGTGGCCCAACTAGCCCAGCAGGCCACCGGCATGCTGCCGGACGTGGTCGCCAAGCGGCTGATGCAGACCGCCGGAATCGACCGGCTAGCCGCCGTGCACTCGGCCATCGACATCGTGCGTCGCGGCGGGACGATCTCGCTGGCTGGGGTCTACGGCGGAATGGCCGACCCCTTCCCGATGCTGATCATGTTCGACAAGCAGGTGACCGTGCGGATGGGCCAGGCCAACGTCAAGCGCTGGGTGGACGACATCATGCCGCTGCTGACCGACGACGACCCGCTCGGCGTGGATACGTTCGCGACCCACGTGCTGCCCCTGGACGAGGCGCCGCACGGCTACGAGATCTTCCAGAAGAAACAGGACGGTGCCGTGAAAGTGCTGCTGAAACCGTGACCGGGGCCCGGGGTGGCCCGCAAAAGCCCTGTCTGCCAAAGACATTCCCGTAAGCCGGTTTGATCGCCGCGCCACTCGGGTATCAGGTGCGCCATGACGAGCGCCGAAGTACCCGTCCCCACGCCCACCGGTGAACTCTGGCCGGGCAAGGCCTACCCGCTGGGTGCCACCTACGACGGCGCGGGGACCAACTTCGCGGTCTTCTCCGAGGCGGCCGAGCGAGTCGAGCTGTGCCTGTTCGACGCCGACGGCACCGAGTCGCGGGTGCGGCTGCCCGAGGTCGACGGGTTCGTCTGGCACTCCTACATCCCCGGTATCGAACCCGGCCAGCGCTACGGCTACCGCGTCCACGGCCCGTACGACCCGGAGAACGGGCTGCGGTGCAACCCGAACAAGCTGCTGGTGGACCCGTACTCGAAGGCCATCGACGGCAGCTTCGAGTGGAACCAGTCCCTGTTCGGCTACAACTTCGGTGACCCCGACAGCCGCAACGACGAGGACTCCGCGCCCAGCATGCCCAAGTCGGTGGTGATCAGCCCGTACTTCGACTGGGGCAACGACCGGCCGCCGGGCCACGAGTACGCCGACAGCGTGATCTACGAGGCGCACGTCAAGGGCCTTACCCAGACCCACCCCGACATCCCCGACCAGATGCGCGGCACCTACGCCGGGGTGGCGCACCCGGTGATGATCGAGCACCTCAAGAGCATCGGAGTCACCGCGATCGAGCTGATGCCGGTGCACCACTTCGCCAACGACTCGACCCTGGTCGACAAGGGTCTGTCGAACTACTGGGGCTACAACACGATCGGGTTCTTCGCGCCCGACTTCAAATACTCCAGCTCGAAGTCGCCGGGCGGACAGGTGCAGGAGTTCAAGGCGATGGTGCGCGCCCTGCACGAGGCGGACATCGAGGTCATCTTGGACGTCGTCTACAACCACACCGCCGAGGGCAACCACATGGGACCGACGCTGTGCATGCGCGGCATCGACAACGCCGCCTACTACCGGCTGGTCGACGACGACAAGCGCTACTACATGGACTACACCGGCACGGGCAACAGCCTCAACGTCGGGCATCCGCACGCGCTGCAGCTGATCATGGACTCGCTGCGCTACTGGGTGCTGGAGATGCACGTGGACGGATTCCGTTTCGACCTGGCCTCGACTCTGGCCCGCGAGTTCTACGACGTGGACCGGCTGGCCACGTTTTTCGAACTCGTGCAACAGGATCCGACGGTCAGCCAGGTCAAGCTCATTGCGGAACCGTGGGACGTCGGGCCGGGCGGCTATCAGGTGGGCAACTTCCCGCCGCAGTGGACTGAGTGGAATGGCAAGTACCGCGACACCGTCCGCGACTTCTGGCGGGGCGAGCCCGCAACGCTCGACGAGTTCGCCTACCGGCTGTCGGGGTCGTCCGACCTCTACGAGCACACCGCGCGCCGGCCGGTGGCCTCGATCAACTTCGTCACCGCCCACGACGGGTTCACGCTGCGCGACCTGGTGTCCTACAACGAGAAGCACAACGAGGCCAACGGCGAGGACAACAACGACGGCGAGAGTCACAACCGCTCGTGGAACTGCGGCGCCGAGGGGCCGACCGACGACGCCGACGTCAACGAGCTGCGCGCCCGCCAGCAGCGCAACTTCCTGACCACTCTGCTGCTGTCGCAGGGGGTGCCGATGATCTGCCACGGCGACGAACTCGGGCGCACCCAGGACGGCAACAACAACGGCTACTGCCAGGACAACGAACTCACCTGGATCGACTGGGACGGCGCCGACACCGGCCTGCTTGAGTTCACTCGCACCGTGTCGGCGCTGCGCGCCGAGCACCCGGTGTTCCGCAGGCGGCGGTTCTTCTCCGGCAAGCCGCTGGGCCGGCGCGGCCAGGACGGCCTGGCCGACATCTCCTGGTTCACCCCCGAGGGCACGGAGATGACCGAAGAGGACTGGGGCGCCGGGTTCGCCAAGTCGGTCACGGTGTTCCTCAACGGCCACGGCATCCCCGACCGCGACCCGCGGGGGCAGCGGGTGGTCGATGACTCGTTCCTGCTGTGCTTCAACGCCCACCACGAGCCGATCGAATTCACCCTTCCGTCAAAGGAATTCGGGGCCTCTTGGCAGGTGGTGGTGTTCACCGGGCCGGAGGAGAGGACTCCGGCCGACGAGGTTCCCGGGGGTGGCAAGCTGACCGTGGAGGCCTACGCTGCCGTGGTGTTGCAGGCCCCGGAGGGCGCCTGACGGCCCTCGTGACGTTCCCTCCCGGTCGGCGCGACATCGCCGCCGCCCCGTGTGAGATTTCGTCACGAGGTCACCGATCTCCCCGGTTCGACGGCCCCGACCTCGGTGAGTGCCGCACAATGTCGATGCCATGGATCCCCACCCCGACGCGCGTCTGCAGGCGTCGCTGGCCCGGTACGGCCGGGTAGCGGTGGCGGTGGCGCTCGCCGTCGCCGTGACGGACTGGGTGGGCTGGGCGAGCGGCGTCGAGCCGTTGACGCGGATCAACCCGTCGTGGCCGCAGATGACGCCGTGGACCGCGCTGTGGCTGGCCGCGCTGGCGGCCGCGGTCGCGGCGCAATCGGGACGGCCGTCGCGCGCTCGGGTGTGGGCCGGGCGCGGCCTGGCCGCGGCGGTGGGCGTGCTCGCCGCCGCGGTCCTCGCCGAGTACGCGACCGCCCGGTCGTTCGGCCTGGACGACGTGTGGTTCACCGCAGCGGTGCGCATGCTGCAATCGTCCTGGCCGGGGCGCCCGAGCCCGCAGACGGCGTGGGCGGTGCTGCTGGTGGCCGCCGCCGTCGGGATGATGCGGCTGGACCGCGGGACCTCCGCGGCCTGGAAGTTGTGCGTGGCGGCCGGCGGTGCGATCGCGTTCGTGTCGGTCGTGGCCTACCTGTTCGACGCCGTGTCGCTGGTGGGCGTCACGCCATCGACCGGCCAGTCGATCTCGACGGCGTTGACCCTGGTACTGGTGGTCACCGCCGCGGTGGCGGCCCGGCCCGACCGGTTTCCGCTCGCCTGGCTGCTCGCCAGGCCCGACCGGCGCTCGCTGGTCCGGCTGATGGGGATCCTCGCCGGGTTCCCTGTCGTCGTGGCGCTGTCGCGGGCGGCGTTCCTGGCGGCCGGCCTCGGGGCGCACGCGGAGTGGACCCTGTCGATCGTGATGGGCACGATGATCGTCGGCGCGGTCACGTTCTACCTGAGCCAGCGCGAGCAGCGGGTGCTGATCGAGAAGGAGCAGGTCAGCAAGCAACGCGCCGACGCCGAGGCGCGCTACCGCCTCCTCGCCGACAACGCCGTGGACATCATCGTGCACCTGCGCGGCAGCAAGATCGGATGGATCTCGCCGTCCGTGGAGGCCGCCCTGGGCGGGCCGCCGCGGCAGTGGGTCGGCACGGACCTGAGCAGGTGCATCCACCCGGACGACATGGACACGGTGGTGGCCGTGCTGGGCGGCACCGCCGTCGGCGACTCGGTGCTGCGGCGTTTCCGGGTCCGCTCCACCGACGGCGACTACCACTGGATCGACAGTCACGCCAAGCCCTACGTCGATGCCGACGGCAACGCCGACGGGATGATCGCGGCGCTGCGCATCGTCGACGATCGGGTCGAGGCGGAGCAGCGGCTGGAGCGGTTGGCCCGGTTCGACAACCTGACCGGGCTGGCGAACCGGGCCGAGGCGATCGACCGCCTGGAGTCGGCGCTGCAGCAATCGCCGACCCTCGGCGCGCAGCTGGGCATCCTGTACTGCGACGTCGACCGCTTCAAGGACATCAACGACACGTGGGGCCACGTCGTGGGCGACGCCGTGCTCACCACCCTGGCGGCCCGGATTTGCGAATGCGTCCGCGAAGGCGACACCGTCGGGCGGACGGGAGGCGACGAGATCCTGGTCCTTTTACCCGGCATCGAAAGCATCGACGCGGCCGCCCAGATCGCCGAGAAGATTCGCTCGCGGGCCGCCGAACCCATCCAGGAATCCGGGTGCACGATCGTGGCGACCCTGAGCATCGGCGTGACCATCGCCGTGCCCGGGGAGGCGGTCACGTCGATCACGGCCCGCGCCGACGCGGCGATGTACCAGGCCAAATCGGCCGAGGGAACGCCGTCATCCGCATCTGAGCGGGCGGGGCACCGCGATCCGGTAGGTTTCTCGCCAGTGGTTGTGTCGTTACAGAAAAGGGTGAATATGTCACGGACAGTGGTGGTTGGCGCCTCGAGCGGCCTCGGGCGCTGCATTGGTGTCGGCCTCGCGCGGCGCGGCGATCAGGTGGCGCTGCTGGCCCGGCGCCGGGAGCGTATCGAGGCCGCTGCTCGGGAGGCGGGAGCCGGCGCGATCGCCGTGGAATGCGACGTCACCGACGAGGCATCGTGCCGGTCGGCGATCAGCTATGCCGCCGACGCGCTCGGCGGCATCGACAACCTCGTCTACACCCCGGCCGTCGGGCCGCTGGTCCGCATGGTCGACACCGACGCCGATACGTGGCGGCGGATCTTCGACACGAATGTGATCGGCGCGGCCCTGGTCACGGCCGCAGCGGTGCCGTACCTGACGGCCCCTGCCGGCACGGGGGCCGGCAAGGCGGTCTACCTGTCCTCCGACGCGGGAACGTTCGGGCCGCCCTGGCCGGGGCTGGGGGCCTACGGCGTCAGCAAGGCGGCGCTGGAGCGCCTCGTCGAGGCGTGGCGGGCCGAGCATCCCGACATCGGCTTCACGACGCTCATCGTGGGGGAGTGCCCCGGCGGCGAGGGCGACGCGGCGACCGGGATGAACATCGGCTGGGACGTGGACCTGGCGATGAAGGCCGTGCCGCTGTGGGCGTCCCGCGGCTGCATGCCCGGCAAGCTGATGCCCGTCGAGGATCTCATCGAGATCGTGCACACGATCCTGCGCACGGACGCGGCGACGTCGATGCCGCTCGTGGTGGCCCGCGGCGCGCCCGCCGCCACCGCGGCGTTCACCGACTCCGCCCAGCCGTAGCGCCGGCGGCGGCTCAGCGGCCCAGCTTCTCGCGGACCTTGCCGGTGAGGAAGCGGCCGGCCGAGACCGGTCGGAACGCGCGGGCGGCGGCGGTGAGCGCGTCGCGGGCCTGGGCGGGCAGCTCGACGTCGGCGGCGGCGACGTTGAACTCGAGCTGCTCGACGCTGGAGGCCCCGGGGATGGCGACGACGCCCGGTAGGCTGATCAGCCACGCCAGCGCCACCTGGGCCGGCTTGGCGCCCACCTGCGCGGCGACGTCGCGCAACGTCTGCAGCAGCGGCTCGATGCGGCGCAGGTTCTCGGTGCCGAACAGCGGGTTGAGCGCGCGGATGCCGCCGGGCCGGTTTTCCAGGCCGTATTTGCCGCCCAGCAGGCCCTGGGCCAGGGGGCTGTAGGCGATCACGACGCGGTTCTCGCGCTCGGCGAACGGCACCAGGTCCTCGAGTGCGCCGGCGTGGGCGAGCGAGAAATGGACCTGGTTGCTGATCACCGGGCGGCCGAGCGCGGCGTCGGCCTTGCGCCACCGCGCCAGCGAGTAGTTGGAGACCCCGGCCGCGCCGATCCTGCCGCGCTCCAGCAGGTCACGCATGCCGGGCATGATCACCGAGTCCGGGAACACCGGGTTCGGCTGGTGGATCTGGTAGAGCGGGATACGATCCAGCCCCAGCCGCCGCGCGCTGGCGGACTCGCGCTGCCTGACCACGGCGGGGAAGGGGGCGACGGGCATGATCTTGCTGGCCACCGCGACCTCGGCCCGCTCGGCACCGAGCGCCTCGCCGAGGATGCGCTCGCTCTTGCCCAGCCCGTAGACCTCGGCGGTGTCGAACAGCGTCACCCCCAGGGCGCGGGCTCGCCGCACGATGTCACCGGCGGCGCCGGAGGCGTAGCGGTCCCCGTAACCCCACTCGCGCGACCCGAACTGCCATGTGCCCAGGCCGATCCGGCTGACGCGTCCGACCCCGTCGACGTCGACATATCGCATGCGCCCACCCTACTGGCCAGCGCTACCGGGGGATCTTGTCGAGGATGAAGTTGGCGATGCTCACCGCGGACTGGCGCGGGATGTGGCCGTCGGTCGTGCCGCTGCAGGACACGTAGAGGTCGACCACGACGTTGGACCGGGCCGCGATCGCCCGCACGGAGCGCACCTGCAGCCCGCGCGGCACCAGGTCCAGCCTCGTGATGCCGTCCCCGGCGTCGGCGGGCTCGCCCAGCGAAAACGGGATCGCCTGCCCGCCGGGAAGGGTCACCGCGACGGTGGAGCCGCCGCACTCGCGCCACCCGGACAGCAGGTTCGCCAGCTGCGACTGGGCCGCGGGCGGGTCGCGGAAGGCCGCGACCGCCAGGATCGCCTGCGTCGACTTGAGGAAGCTGCGC
The DNA here is from genome assembly GCF_057473785.1 of Mycobacterium sp. TH-M103. Classification (NCBI taxonomy): domain Bacteria; kingdom Bacillati; phylum Actinomycetota; class Actinomycetes; order Mycobacteriales; family Mycobacteriaceae; genus Mycobacterium; species Mycobacterium sp. TH-M103. The sequence continues at coordinate 30,501 of NZ_JBYCLG010000070.1, read as the reverse complement.
GTGTCGGAGAACTCCGCCGCGCGGTAGCCGAAGATGGAGCCGGCGGTGTAGGCGTCCGGGGTCCCCGGCGCGACGCTTCCCCAGCACTGCGGGCGGTCGATGGTGCCCTCCCGGTCGGAGCGGGCCGGATGGTCCCACGTCTGGCCGGCCACGAGGTTCTGGTCGCCGGTGATGTTCTGCAGGTCGCTCAGGCCGGGCAAAAGCGCGCCCACGGCGTTCGGCGCCACCGTGGGCACCGGCGCGGCGGTGGTGGCGGGCGCGCCGGGCGCCGCGGTGTGGTGCGAGGTGGAAACGGCCAGCGTGGCCCAGGCGATCAGCGCGAACACCGCCAGCGTGACGAAGGCGTACGACAGCGCCACGCCGGCCACCGCGCGGCCGTGGCCACGCTCGCCGCTGCGCCGGATCTGTGCGAGCGCCACGTGTCCCAGTAGCGCGCCGACGGGGGCGCACAGGAACGCGAAGATCAGCGACAGCGTGGCGACCGCATTGACGGGCGCCGGGTAGGGGGTCACCGGCGGGGGCGGGAGCACCGGCGGGCCCGCCGGCGGGCCCGCGGGTGGGCCGGCGTACGGAACCCGGCCGAGCGGGTCGTAGCTGAACGGGCCTTGGCCGTAGGGAGCCTGGCCGTAGGGAGCCTGGCCGTAGGAGCCAGAGGAATCGTGGGGAGCGCTCACTGCGGTGCCCTCCTCGGTGTGGGTCCTGCCGCGAATGTATCCGACGGAGGGCCGTGGTGCGCCAAGGATCCGTCCGCGATCCTCCCGGAAAGTTGCTGGGCACCGGCCGCGGGACGTCCGCGAATCGTGGTGCGACCGGCGCCGGGAAGGTTTGGCATCGGGGGCGACGGGTAGCCAGAACGGGAGCGCGCCAACAGCCCGGCGCGCGAGCCACGACCATGCAGGGGAGGACACCATGGCTCGATCCACCATCACGTCGCCCACCGATGTGATCGACTTTCTCGTTAGCCAGCACGAGCAGATCAAGTCGCTGTTCGCCAACACCTTGGCGGCCTCCGGCGAGGCCCGGGAGAAGGCCTTCGTCGATCTGCGGCGGCTGCTCGCCGTGCACGAGACCGCCGAGGAGGAGATCGTGCACCCGCGGGCCAAGCGCAAGCTCGCCGAAGGCGCCGAGGTCGTCGACAAGCGCCTCAAGGAAGAGCACGAGGCCAAGACGGTGCTGCAGAAGCTGGAGAAGCTCGACGTCGACAGCGAGGAATTCACCACGATGCTGACCGAACTGCGCGACGCCGTCGTCGAGCACGCGACCCACGAGGAGAAGGACGAGTTCGCCAAGCTGGGCGAGCAGTTGGACGGCGCGGAGCTCGAGAGCATGGGCCGTGCCGCCAAGCTCGCCGAGGCGATCGCCCCCACCCGGCCGCACGCCGGAGTGGAGTCGCAGGTCGCCAACCTCGTCGCGGGACCGTTCGCGGCGATGCTCGACCGCGCCCGCGACGCCATCACCGGCAAGGGTTGATCTACAGGGTGTTTCGCACCCGTCGGCAGGGGTAGGCCCAGGGGCATGACGTCCCTGGGCCACTTCCTGAGTTGCGAGGCATTCACTCCCGACGAGCTGGTGCACCAAGCCGCGCGCGCCGAATCCGCCGGCTTCGAACGCCTGTGGATCTCCGACCACTTCCACCCGTGGAACGACAAGCAGGGCCAGAGTCCCTTCGTGTGGTCGGTGGTCGGTGCGCTAGGCGTGTTCGCTGCCGATCACCACGGCGGTCACCTGCCCCATCGTGCGGATCCACCCGGCGGTGATCGCGCAGGCGGCCGCGACCAGCGCGGTGCAGTGCAACGGGCGGTTCGTGCTGGGCCTGGGCACCGGGGAGGCGCTCAACGAGCACATCACCGGCGAGCACTGGCCACCCGCGGGCACCCGGCTGGAGATGCTGGAGGAGTCGGTGGAGGTGATGCGCGAGCTGTCCACCGGCAAGCAGGTCAGCCACACCGGGCGGTCCTTCACGGTGGAGAACGCCCGCATCTACACGTTGCCCAAAGCTCCTGTCGCCATGTATATCTCGGCCTTCGGGCCGCGCGCGGCGCGCGTCGCCGGGCGCATCGGCGACGGGTTCCAGACGATGATGCCCTCGAGCGAGCTGATCGGTGCGGCCGCGGGTGGTCGTCTGCCTCGGCGCGACCGCCGCACAGTCGCTGTTGGGGAAGGCGTTTCGGGTGTCCGCCCACCGCGGCGAGGTGCTGGAACCGCCCCCCGAGGTCGAGGAGGCGGTGGCCCCCGGGCAGGCGCCCGCCATCGTGGCGACGGTGCACCCGTCGGCGGTGCTGCGCGACCGCAGCGACCGCCACGACGAGGCCTACACGCCGTTCGTCGACGACCTGCGGGGCGCGCGGGAAGCGCTCAGATAGGGCGATCTCACCCGGGCGGCGGCAGGGCCCGGGCGAGCACCTGTGCGGTGTGCACCGGGTGCCGGCCGGAGGCCAGTTCCCGGATCTGGGTGCGGCAGCTGAACCCGTCGGAGATCACCAGCGTGCCGGGATCGGCGTCGCGCAGGGCCGGCAGCAGCTTGTCCTCGGCGCAGGCCACCGACACGTCGTAGTGGCCGTTCTCGAAGCCGAAATTGCCTGCCAGGCCGCAACATCCGGCGTCGAGGACGTCGGCGTGCACCCCGGCGCCGCCGAGCAGCTCGCGCTCGTGGGTGCAACCCAGCAGCGCATGCTGATGGCAGTGCTGTTGCACGATCGCTTCGGTGGCCCCGGCGCTGACCCGGGGCGGCTCCCAGTCGGGGGCCTTGTTGGCCAGCAGGTCGCCCAGGGTGTAGGTCTGATCGGCCAGCCGATGGGCGTCGGTGTCGTCGTACAGCAGTTCCGGCAGATCGGAGCGGAACACCGCCGCGCAGCTGGGCTCGAGCACCACCACCGGCGTGCCGCTGCGCAGCGCCGGGCGGAGGGTCGAAAGCGTGCGCTGCAGAACGCGTTTGGCGACGCCGAGTTGTCCGGTCGAGATCCAGGTGAGCCCGCAGCACACGGTCCGGCGCGGAACCTGGACCTCGAAGCCGGCCGCCTCGAGCACCGCGACGGCGGCCTGCCCGACGGCGGGGTCGAAGTTGTTGACGAACGTGTCGGGCCACAGCAGCACCCGCCCGGGGGTCGGGGCGTTGACGCCGACCGGCCGCCCGGCGAACCACGAGCTGAACCGCTGCGGCGCGAAGTTCGGCACCTCGCGCTGCGGGGCGATGCCGCCGGCCTTCTTGAGCAGGCCCGACAGCGCGGGCGCGTGCGACACGGTGTTGAGCGCGCGCGGTGCCACCGCGGCCAGCCGCGCCCACAGCGGAATCCAGCCCATCGAATAGTGCGCCATCGGCCGGAACCGGTGCCGGTAGTGGTGGAACAGGAATTCGGCCTTGTAGGTGGCCATGTCGACGTTGACCGGGCACTCGCTGCGGCAACCCTTGCAGGCCAGGCACAGATCCAGCGCGTCGTGCACCTCGGTGGAGCGCCAGCCGTCGGTGATGACGTCGCCCTGCAGCATCTCGAACAGCAGCCGCGCCCGCCCGCGGGTGGAGTGCTCTTCCTCTCCGATGGCCCGGTAGCTGGGGCACATCACCCCGGATTCGTGGCCGCGGCACTTGCCGACGCCCATGCAGCGGGCCGCGGCGCGCGCGAAGCGGTGGTGGTCGTCGGGGTAGGCGAACATCGTCTCGGGCTCTGCGGGAAGGTAATCCACCCCCATGCGCAGGTTCTCGTCGAGCCGGTAGGCATTGACGACCTTGCCCGGGTTCATCCGGTTGTGCGGGTCGAACAGCGCCTTGACCTTCTCGAACGCCCCGACGATGCGGTCCCCGAACATGATTCCCAGCAACTCCCCGCGCGACTGCCCGTCGCCGTGCTCACCGGACAGCGAGCCTCCGTAGTTCACGACGAGCCGCGCCGCCTCCTCGGCGAACTCCCGGTAGGCGGCCAGCCCCTGGGCGGTCCACAGTACGAACGGGATCCGGGTGTGCACGCAGCCCTGCCCGAAATGCCCGTACAGCGAGGCGTCCCCATAGCCGTAGCGGTCAAGCATCTTGAGGACCTCGCGCAGGTAGTCACCCAGCCGGTCCGGGGGCACCGCCGAATCCTCCCAGCCCGCTAGGGTTTGGCGTCCGTTGGGCGGGAACGCGGTGGCACCCAGCGCGGCCTCGCGGGCGGCCCACACCTCCTGCTTGCTGCCCGGGTCGTCCAGCACCGTGGTGTCGCACTCGGCCATGCCGTGCAGCGCGTCCAGCATCGCCTTGGCCTTGCGGTCGGCCTCGTCCTGGTCGTCGCCGTCGAACTGCACCAGCAGCCAGGCCCGCCCGTCCGGCAGCTGTCGCAGCGCCTTCTCGGCCAGCCGCCGGGAGTGCTCGAGTTCGACCAGCCGGTCGTCCATGCCCTCCAGCGCCGCCGGCTGATGCTCGAGGATGGCCGGCACCGCGTCGGCGGCCGCGGGCAGGTCCTCGAAACCCAGGACGGCCAGGGCGCTGGCCGCGGGCACCCGCACCAGGGTCAGCTCGGCGCGCAGCACCGTCACCAGGGTGCTCTCGGAGCCGACCAGAGCCTTGGCCACGTGAAAGTCGTTCTCGGGCAACAACGAATCCAGGTTGTAGCCCGAAACCCTCCTGGGGATGTCCGGATACCGGGACCGGATCTCGTCGGCGTACTCGCCCGCGAGGTCCTTGAGGCCGCGGTATATCTCGGCGCGCCGGCCGCCCTCGCCGACGATGCGCGCGAACTCGTCGTCGCCGGTCGCACCGACCCACATCCGCAGCCCGTCGTAGGTGAGCACCTCAAGGCGGCGCACCGAGTCGACCATCTTGCCGTAGGCCTGCGCGGTGGAACCGCACGAGTTGTTGCCGATCATGCCGCCGATCGCGCAGCTCACGTGCGTGGAGGGCCGGGGACCGACCATCCAGCCCGACGACCTCAACCGGTCGTTGAGCGCGTCGAGCTTGATGCCGGGCTCCACCACGGCGATCCCGGCGTCGGTGTCGACGGAAACCACGCGGGTGCAGTACTTGCTCCAGTCGAGCACCACCGCGGTGTTGCAGCACTGCCCGGCCAGGCTGGTGCCACCCCCGCGGGACAGCACCGGCACGTCGTGGCGGCGGCAGACGGCGACGGCCTCGGCCGCGGCCTCCGGGGTGCGGGGCACCACGGCCCCGATGGGCACCTGGCGGTAGTTGGAGGCGTCGGTGGAATAGGCTGCCCGCGAGCCGGGATCGAAGCGGATCTCCCCGTCGACGTTGTCGCGCAGGTCGGCTGCCAGTGCGTCCAACAACTTCGCGGTCACGCCACCTCCTGGTCCCGCGGCAACTCGTTGCGGCTCAACTCGTCCGGTACTTCTCGATGTCACCGGCGCGAAGGTTGAGCCCGTGGCCCGGCGCGTCGGGGTCCGGCCGCATCAGCCCGCCCTGCGGCGAGACCGTTCCGTCGAACGCCATCTCCTCGATGCGGACGTGGTCGTGGAAGTACTCCATGTGGCGCAGGTTGGGCGTGGCCGCCGCGGCGTGCAGATGCAGATGCGGTGCGCAGTGGGCGGAGATCTCCAGGTTGTGGGAGGCGGCGACGGCCGCGACCCGCAGCCACTCGGTGATCCCGCCGCAGCGCGAGGCGTCGGCCTGCAGGCAGTCAACCGCGCCGGCCTGGCACATGCGGCGGAAGTAGATCAGGTCGTAGCCGTACTCGCCGGCGGTCACGTCGGCGTCGACCGCCTCGGCGACCAGGCGCAGCCCGTCTAGATCGTCGGAGGAGACGGGCTCCTCGAACCAGTGCACGTCCAGGTCGGCCGCGTCGGCCATCAGGCGGACCGCCTGCTTGCGGGTGTATCCGCCGTTGGCGTCGACGTAGAGTTCCACCGCGTCCCCGACCATCTCGCGGGCCTGCCGCATCCGGGCCAGGTCGCGATCCAGGCAGGTGCCCCACGACTCGCCGATCTTGATCTTCACCCGTGGGATGTCCAGCCGCTGAGTCCAGCGCAGCAGCTGTTCGCGCAGCTGCTGCTCGTCGTAGGTGGTGAAGCCGCCGCTGCCGTACACCGGGACCGCGTCGCGCAGCGCCCCGAGCAGCCGGTACAGCGGCAGCCCCAGCAGCCGCGCCTTGAGGTCCCACAGCGCGACGTCGATCGCCGAAATAGCTTGCCCCGCAACGCCGGGCCGGCCGATGTTGCGCACCGCCTTGATCATGGTGTCGGAGGCGCCGGTAACATCCAGCGCGTTGTGGCCGACCACCTCGTCGCTGAGCTTGCCCTCGATGAGATCGGCGCACACCGGGCTGCCGTAGGTCCACCCCGTGCCGACCTCGCCGTCGCAGTGGACCTGCACCACGATCATCGTGGTCGAATCCCACGCCATCGTGCCGTCGGCTTCGGGGGCGTCTGTCGGGATCGTGTAGGCGCTGACGTTCAGGTCGCCGACCGCGGTGCTCTTCTCGGCCAGTGCTAAGGAGGCCATGCTTTCTCAGCTCTTCTTGTGCGGCAGGAACTCCTGCGCCTTGGTCTTCAGGCCCACCATCGTGAAGCCGATCCGGTCCTCGTCGCCGGACAGGAAGGCGGTGGTGGTGGCCTTGAACTGGTCCCAGGTGGCGTGCGGCGGGATGGGTGGCATGTTCGGGTCGGTGTGGACGTCCATCACGGTCGGACGATCGGCCGCCAGCGCCTCGCGCCAGGCGTCGGCGAGTTCGTCGGGATCTTTCAGGGTCATCGCGCCCAGGCCGAGGCTGGACGCGAACGCGGCGAAGTCGATGTCGGGAAGACTTTGGGACTCCGTGAATTTCGGAGCTCCCGCCATGGCGCGCATCTCCCAGGTGACCTGGTTGAGGTCGTTGTTGTGCAGGATCGCCACGATCAGGCGCGGGTCGGCCCACTCCTTCCAGTACCGCTTGATCGTGATGAGCTCGGCCATGCCGTTCATCTGCATGGCGCCGTCACCGGCGAACACGATGACCGGCCGCTGCGGGTGGGCGAACTTCGCGCCGATACCGTAGGGAACCCCGGGTCCCATCGTGGCCAGGTTGCCCGACAGCGAGCCGCGCATGTCGCCGCGGAACTTCAGGTTGCGCGCGTACCAGTTCGCCGACGACCCGGAATCGGCTGTGACGATGGCGTTCTCGGGTAGCTGTGGGGACAGCTCGTGGAACAACCGCATGGGGTTGATGGGGTCGGCGCTGACCTTGGCCTCCATCGCCATGGTTTCCCACCAGCGGGTCACGTTGGCCTCGATGGTCTCTCGCCACTTGCGGTCCTCCTTGCGCCGCAGGTGCGGGATCAGCGCCTTCAGTGCCGACTTCGCGTCGGAGACCAGGTTCACCTCGTTGGGGTAGCGCATGCCGATGAACCGACCGTCGACGTCGATCTGCACCGCCCGGCACTGGTCGAAGTCGGGCAGGAACTGCGTGTAGGGGAAGCTGGAGCCGATGGTCAGCAGCGTGTCGCAGTCGCGCATCAGCTCGTAGCTGGGCCGGGTGCCCAGCAGGCCGATCGACCCGGTTACCCAAGGCAATTCGTCGGACAGCACGTCCTTGCCCAGCAACGGCTTGGCCGCGCCGGCGCCGAGCAGGTCGGCGACCTGGGCGACCTCCTCGTGCGCCCCGCGCGCGCCGCTGCCCACCAGCATCGCCACCTTGCTGCCCGCGTTGAGCACCTCGGCCGCCCGCGCGATGGCGGCGTCGTTGGGGTCGATCGACGGCCACTCGACGCCCAGGCTCGAGGGCACCATCTTGAACTCGTGGGTGGGCGGCGAGTACTCCAGCTCCTGCACGTCGGCCGGGATGATCAGCGCCGTCGGGGCGCGCTGAGCCATCGCCACCCGGATGGCGCGGTCCAGGACGTTGGGCAACTGCTCCGGGACGGTGATCATCTGGAGGTAGTCGCTGGCGACGTCCTTGAACAGCGACATCAGGTCCACCTCCTGCTGGTAGGACCCGCCCATGGCGCTGCGGTTGGTCTGGCCGACGATGGCCACGACCGGGACGTGGTCGAGTTTGGCGTCGTAGAGGCCGTTGAGCAGGTGGATGGCGCCCGGCCCCGACGTGGCCATGCACACGCCGACGCGCCCGGTGAACTTGGCGTAGCCGCACGCCTCGAAGGCGCTCATCTCCTCGTGGCGCGACTGGATGAACTGCGGCTCGTTGTCCGCGCGGCCGAACGCGGCGAGGATCCCGTTGATGCCGTCGCCGGGGAATGCGAAAACGTGCTCAACATCCCAGGCCCGCAGGCGCTCCAGCAGATAGTCCGCAACGTCTTTCTTGGACATCGGTTCTCCTCCTCAATCGAAATACTTCTGGCCTAGCTAGTGCGAAGTGGCCGAACGAAAAAGCGGGTGGTGTGCCGACGCGCGTGGGCGCGCCGACCCGGCGCCGTCACCGGCGATCATCGGCCCCGCCGGCGCAGCAGCCGCGCCGCCGCCCCGACCCCGGCGGCGAGCGCGCCACCCGCCGCGCTGCCGAGCAGGCCGTGGTGCTGGGACGCCCACAGCTGGAAGCTGCGGGCAGACGACCGGTCGTCGAAGATGCCTTGGGCCCCGTAGTCGCGGCGGCCGCTTCCGTCGGCCGGCTCCCACAGGTTGGCCGGCTGCCCGGCCGGCCGGGGGTCCTTGGTCTGCTGGGAGTCGAACCCGGTCCGCGCCAGATAGCGGTCCAACAACCCGGGCGCGAGGGCGTTTCCGACCAGCGTCGCGGCCGTGCTCCCCCCGACCCAGTACTCGCGCCGCCGGGGATGGTCCGCGGCGTGCAGCACCGCCCGCGCGGCCACCTCGGGTTGGTAGATCGGCGGAACCGGATGGGCCTGGCGCGGCAGCCGCGACAGCACCCACGAGAACTGCGGGGTGTTGACCGCCGGCATCTGCACCATGGTGACGCGGACCTTGCTGCGCTCGTGCAGCAGTTCGCAGCGCAGCGATTCGTTGAAACCCTGAATCGCATGCTTGCCGCCGCAGTAGGCGCTCTGCAGCGGGATGCCCCGGTAGGCCAGCGCCGAACCCACCTGCACGATGGTTCCGGAGTTGCGGGGCCGCATCCGGCGCAGCGCCGCCATGGTGGAGTAGACGTAGCCGAGGTAGGTGACCTCGGTGACGCGGCGGAACTCGTCGGGCTCTATCTCCCAGAACGGCGCGAAGACCGACGTGAACGCCACGTTCACCCAGACGTCGATCGGCCCGAAGGCCCGCTCGACTTCTTCGGCCGCCGACTCGCACTGCCGCAGGTCGGCGACGTCGGTGGGCACCGCGTAGGCCTTCCCGCCGGCGGCCTCCACGTCGCGAGCCGCGCCGCTCAGCCCCTCCTCGCCGCGGGCGAGCAGTCCGACCTGTGCGCCGCGCGCGCCGAACGCTCTGGCCGTCGCACGTCCGATGCCCCCGCTCGCGCCGGTGACGACCACGGTCTGGCCCGAATGGGCTGCCCTCGTATTTCCCACAAAGCGCCGGGTACCCGCACTCGATGGCGTTATTCCTCGATTTTGCCGAAGCCGCCCCGCACCCGGCGCCGTCTCGACTACGGGTGCGAGACATGTTGTATCCCTTACGCTCTGGGGTGGGTTCGGCGCGTCAGCAGTTCGGCGTTTGCGCCGCGGCCGCGCCGGGTGTCACCTGTTCTTTGAGCCAGGTGTCGACGTCGGGGCCCAGCACGACCGCATGGTCGGGCGCGTTGGGCCGGGCCCGCCGTCGTGGGAGTGCGACAATGCGTCCACCTGGGGTCGCCGGCATGGGTTTTGAAATCCGCCGGAGGCGGTATCCGAGCCCAGGGCTGCCGCCGGTAGCGTGCGGCGAAGCGAGCGAGGCGGGTTGACGATGGCGAACGTGGTGTCCAGAGTGGTCGGCTTCCTGCGCGCGGGCTACCCCGCGGGCGTGCCGGCAACTGGATACGTGCCGTTGTTCGTATTGCTTCCCCGCCGGCTCTCCGACGACGAGATCGTCGCGATCACCGAACGGATTCGGGGCCGGGGGGTCCCGGCCGGCGCCGCCGACATGGGCGTGGAGATCAGCCGGGTCACCAACGAGATGCCGTCCCTGGACGACATCGACCGCGTACGCGATCGCCTCGTCGCCCTCGGCTGGCCGGCCGATCAGGGCGCCTGAGGGCCCCGGCGTTCCAGGCTGACGGCCAGCGGCCGGTGGTCGAGATCGGCATCGACTCGGACTCGGTGGCGCCCGCCCGCAGGGCGGGATCGTCGGTGAGGATGTGGTCGAGCTGGCGGTCGGGCGTGTCGGCCGGGAACGTGGCGGCGACCGCGAGCGGCCGCATGCCCTACCTGCGCCGCACCGCCGCCGGGGTGAGATTGAGATCCCGATCAGCAGCCGCGGGCCGGGGAAGCCACGCACGTCACGGGCCAGCACCGGGCACGCGCTCGCGCGCCGCCACCGACCGCCCGTCGCCGAGGCCGAACACCTCGACGACGACGTCGCGGTCGCGGTAGCACCCCAGCGACGCCAGGCCGGGCGTGCGCGCGACGACACGGTGCGCCGCATCGCCGCCGATCGGGTAGTCGGCAACGGGGTGGCGCCAGTGGGCGGCGACGACGGTGGTGCCCGGCTGCAGCCGAGCGCATTCACGATCCAGCACGGCGGCCAGCGCGTCGGCCTGCAGGTAATATCCGACCTCGCTGAGCACCACCAGGTCGAAGGGTCCGCGCGGCCACGCCTCGTCCAGGGAGGCCCGCGCCAGGTCCACCCGCTCACGGCAGCCGGCCGCCCGCAGCCGCCGGTCCGCGCCGCGCAGCGCGGCGTCGGCCACGTCCACCGCGGCCACTCGGTTGCAACGCCGTGCCAGCAGTTCGGTCAGCGTGCCGATCGAGCACCCCGGCTCGAACGCGTGCCGGTAGCGGCGGCCGGGCAGCATCGCCAGGGTGATCGCGTATTTACGCTCCTCGTACCACCGCGTCGACAGCCGCCAGGGGTCGTCCTCGCCGGCGTAGAGCCGGTCGAAGTACGCGTCGGGAAGCCGGGTGCTCACCGGAAGACCACTTCGCCCACCGCGAGCAGCCGCGGCAGCACGAACCCGGGCAGCACCGGCGCCGACGCCCCGTGGCACGGCTCGAACTGACTGCGAAAGCATTGCGCGGCAAGCTTTTTTCGAGAGACCGCGCGACCGGGTACGGCCACGGTGTGGGCGCGCTCCCACGGCACCACGGAGTCGGCGGGGTTGGCCCAGTGCCACATCCACACCGGGAACTCGAGCAGCGTGGCGTCGGTGCGCGCGCAGGCCGCCGCCGCCGCGCGCCCCACGGCCTCGTGATCGGGGTGCCCGTCGCCGCGCCAGGTGGCCGCACACCAGGTGTCCGGCCCGGCGGCGCCGAGAACGCCGGCGAGCACCTCGGTGAGGGCGTCCTCGTGGTCGGCGACCTCCCCGTCGGGCAGGCCGAGCGACAGCGCAGGGGGAATCCCTAAAACCCGTGCCGCCCTGCTTAACTCGTGGCGGCGTGTCGTCTCCAGGCGGATCCGCTGCAACGCCGTCGCCCCCGGGTAGGCGGCGCCGCCGTCGCTGACCGACACCACCTGGACGTCGACCCCCGCGTAGGCCAGGTGCGCGATCGTGGCGCCCATCCCCAGGGTCTCGTCGTCGGGGTGCGGGGCGACGACCACCAGGCGCTGGCACCCGGTGAGGTCCAGCGGCGGCAGGGGCCCGCGGCCCAGGGCGGTCAGCCACACCGGCAGCGGTGTGCCGCCGCGGGTCAGCGGCTTGGCCGCGAACCGTTCGCAGTTGCCGGCCGGCAGGGCCGTCAGCGCGGTCAACGGTGTTGTCCCGCAAGCTTGCCGAGCTCGGCCAGGTCGCGCTCCGCGTGGCTCTGCCGGATGTAGATGGTGAGGTCGGCCACCCGCTGGGCGTGCCGGCCGTCCTGGCACAGCGGCCCGGGGCCCAGGGCCCGGCCGGTGCGGGTGATCGCCTCGTCGGCCGCGTGCTCCACGACGCTGCGGACGCGGCGCGCGAGCAGTTGGGCGGTGTCGGTCCGGTCGAACGGGTCGGCGTCGATGTGGGCGGCGGCGGTGCTCAGCATCGCCTCGCCGGCCGCGAGGGCGGCATCCACCGCGCCCAAATGGGCCAGCGAGTAGGCGTCCGCGGATTCGCTTCCCGCGCAACGGTACAGCGGTTCGGCAACCCGGCGGGCGCCGCCGAGCCAGCACGCGGCCACCCCGATCGCGCCGTGCCAGAACCCGGGCCGGCTCAGGTAGTCGCCGGGGCCGCCCACGGCGACGGCCTGGGTGTTGGTGAACTGCACCGGCCGGGTGTCGCTGCCGGCCATCCCGGCGTTCCACCACGTGGTCGGCAGGGCCTTGACGGTGGCATCGAGCGCCGACACCGCGAACAGGCCGCGCGTTCCGTCGGCGAGTCGCGCCGTCACCAGCGCATGGGTGCAGAAGCCGGCACCCGAGCACCAGACCTTGGTGCCGTTCAGGGTGAACGCGCCGCCGGCTTCGGCGGCCGTCAGCAGCGCGTCGCGGGCCTCGGCGGCCCACACGCCCCACAGCTGGCCGGGATCGGGCGGCTTGCCGCCGAGCTCGTCGAGGATGGCGACGGCGTCGACGTGGGCCTCGGCGATGCGGGCCGCCACGATGTCCTCCTCGGCCAGCAGGGCCAGACCCTGCCAGCGCTCGGCGGTGCGACCCGAGGCCGGCAGCGGCAACTCCAGCCGTCCGGTCTCCAGCCAGTGCTTGACCAATCCCGCCGTCACGCGCAGTCCCCCGTCGCCGGCGTGCCCAGTCGGCGGAGGTGATGGGCGAAGCCGTGCGGGGCGCGGGCCCGGGTCCGCGCCGACGTGATGACCGATATCCCGGTGTCCCGGTGGATGGAACAGCCGGCGGACTCGAAACGCTCGACCAGGTCGACGTCCTCGCCGGAGGCCAGCGGGCGGAACCCGCCGACCCGCCAGTAGGCTCGGGCGGAAAAGCCCATGTTCGCGCCGTGGATGTGGTCGTGCGGGTCCCCCGCGCCGCCCTCGTAGGCCCGCAGGAACCGGTCGGCGACGTCGGGGGAGTGCTGGTGCCAGTCGGTCACGCGCACCACGCCCAGCACCATGTCGGCCCCCGTCTCGAGCTGGCGGACCAGCCAGCCGGGGTCGACGCGGCTGTCGGCATCGGTGGTGGCGTACCAGCACCGGGCGCCGGGCCCGTGCAGCGACCGGGCATAGCCGAAGCCCACGGCCCGCGCGGTGCCGACGTTGCGGGCGTCGACGCATACGAAGTGCACGTCGGGCCCGTACTCGCCGGCCAGTTGGGCGCTGTCATCGTCGGTGTCGTCGAGCACGACCACGACGGTGACCGGAACCGGGGCGCACAGGGCCGCGGTCAGCACCGCGCGCAGGCACGCCGGCAGCTTCGCCCGCTCGTTGTGGGCGGGAATCACGACGGCAGCCCCGTCGTAGGCTCTCAGGACTGGGGCTGGCATAGCTACTTGGTTTGCCAATCCGGCCGTTGCTTAAACAGACGACAAACGCTGGGGCGCAATGGCGTCGGGCCGTCGGGCTGCCAGCCAGGGTCGCGGGGTATGACGTAGTGACCATGGCAGCACAGATCCCCGGGCCCGCCCGTGCACGACGGCCGGCTGCGGGAGGCGCTGCGCGCGGCGGCGTCGGCGCTCAAGGAGGGCGGGCCGCGGTTCGCCCTGGCCGGGGCCATGCGCCGCGGGCTCACGGGGCGCCTGAACCGAATCACGACGTGATCTGGTGGTCGCCGAAGCCGATGTGGCCGACGCCGCGGCCGCCCTGCAGCGCGCGGGATTCGGCATCGAACGCCCCCGGAGGGCTGGCTGTTCCAGGCCCGGGCTGGGAACGCGGTCGTCGACGTGCCTGCATCGCGTCAACGGTGTGGCGGTGCGGACGGACCTGCTGGACCGCGCCGAACGGCACTGCGCGCCCTCGACGAGCACTTCTGCGACTTCGCGACGCAGCTGCCGGCGGTGCGGGAGCGGCTCGACTGGGAACAGATCAGGTCCCAGACCGGCGACAACGACTTCGCTTCCGCCTTCGTGGTGCTGGCCGAAGCGGCTCGGCCTCTGTGATTGATCAGTGATTGATCAGTGGCTGCGTAGCTTGGCGATCAGCTTGTCCTTGGTCAGGTCCGAATACCCCGAGATGCCAAGCTCTTTGGCGCGCCTCTTCAGCTCCGGCACCGTCCAGTCGGTGTAGGAGCCGGCCCTGCCGCCCTTGCGCGCGATCGACGACTTGCCCTGCGCGGCGGCCGCGTTGGAGATCCGCGCGGCCTTCTCCTTGGAGTCGCCCTGCCGGCGCAGATCCTCGTAGAGCTTCTCGTTCTTGATGGACGACGGCACGATGCGGCCTCCTGTCTGTGGTGTTTGTGACGTCTTTGTCCGGGGATGCCCCGCCCGGCGACCGGGAAAACCCGCCGCGCCACGCCCGGGCCGCCGAAACTTGGCGTGTCACCGCCTGAAATGCCCGATCGGGGCACTAGCTAGGACCTTCCGGGTTACCTGCGCTCGATGGGGGTAGCCGAGGGTGGTGATCAACGCGAACGGCGAGAACATGCTGCGCGGAGTCATGGCGATCGGCGCCTCGGCCGGCGGCGTCGCGGCTTTGTCGCGCCTTGCCGCGGGTCTGTCGCCGGATTTGCCTGCGCGAGGTCACCGGCGTCGGCACCTGGTTCCGCGAGGAGATCACCGCCTACGACCGGCCCCCACGGCTACACCTACCTGATCGTCCGGTCATTTCCGCCGTTCCGCCACGAGGGCGGCACGCTGACCTTCACCCCGGCGGGAACCGGCACCCACGTCGACTGGCTCACCAACTACACCCACCCCGCCTGGGCGGGCGGACGGCTGCTCGAGGCGGTCAGCCACCGGGTGCTGCGCTCGAGTTTCGAGGCGATTCTCGACGCCTGCGCGGAGGCGCTGGAGCGGTGAGGCGCGGCGCTGTTCGCCCGCGCCGTGGCAACGCCGAACCTGGCGCGGTTCATCTTCTTCGATGCCACCGCCGGTCGGGTCTTCCCGGAGTGGGACATCGCGGCCGACGACGCCGTCTCCCTACTGCAGGGCGAGGCCGCGCGCTCCCCGGACTCGCCGGCCGTCACCCGGCTCGTCGGGGAGCTCACCACCCGCAGCGAGGACTTCCGCAGCCGCTGGGCGGCGCTCAACGTCAAGGCGCACCGCCACGGCGTGAAGCGCTTCCCCCATGCCGACGTCGGGGAACAAGTGCTCAGGTGCAACATGCTCGACATCGGCACGGGCGGGTTGTCGTTGTTCGGCTACACCGCCGAACCGCGCTCGCGGTCCGAGGAGGCGCTGCGGCTGCTGGCCTCCTGCGCGGTGACCGCCGAATAGGACCGGAAAGCGAAGGCGAATCTGCCGGAATTGACGTCGGCGTCAGGCTAGACTCGCGGGATCCGAAACCGTGGCAGCGTGGCCGCATTGGAGGGGAAACCGCGATGAGTCCCAGACGATCCGCCCGCGGCGACGACGGACTGTCCGAGGTGTTGCCGCCCAGCCGGGAGCTGACCGTGCGCGCGGCCGACGGCACCCCGCTGCACGCCGAGGTGTTCGGGCCGCCGGACGGCTATCCGATCGTGCTGACCCACGGCATCACCTGCGCGATCCGCGCGTGGGCATACCAGATCGCCGACCTGGCCACCGACTACCGGGTGATCGCCTTCGACCACCGGGGCCACGGGCGCAGCGGCGTCCCGCGCGGCAACGGCTACACCCTCGAGGCCCTCGCCGCGGACCTGGATTGCGTGCTCGAGGCGACACTGGCGCCGCACGAACGGGCGGTGCTGGCCGGGCATTCGATGGGCGGCATCACGATCGCGGCCTGGTCGGCGCGCTACCGGCACAAGGTGCACCGGCGCGCCGACGCGGTGGCCCTGATCAACACCACGACCGGCGACCTGGTCAGCAAGGTGAGCCTGCTGCCGGTGCCGCGCCGGCTGTCGCCGGCCCGCGACCTGCTCGTGCGCGGGCTGATCGGTGCGTTCGGCGGGTTCCCGCTGCCCGGCGTCGCCCGCGTCCCGAGTCGTTACCTGGTCGCGATGCTGGCGGTCGCCAAGGACGCGGACCCGAGCGCGGCCACGCTCGTCTACGAGCTGTTCGCGCAGACCTCGGCCGCGGGGCGTGGCGGGTGCGCGCGGATGCTGGTCGGCTCGCTGGGGTCTCGCCACCTCGACCTGGAGGGCCTCACGGTGCCGACGCTGGTGATCGGCAGCGAGCGCGACCGGCTGACGCCCATCAGCCAATCCCGCGCGATCGCGCGCACCGCGCCCAACGTCGTCGGCCTGGTCGAGTTGCCCGGCGGTCACTGCTCGATGCTGGAACAGCCCGCCGCGGTGAACCGCCATCTGCGGGAGCTCGCCGGGTCGGTCAGCCGCGACCTGCGGCGCATCAGCTCCTGAAGGGGCGGCTCACAGCAGGGCCGTGACCTCGGCGGCCGCACGGCGGCCGGATCGGATGGCGCCGTCGAGAAATCCGGTCCATTCGTCGGCCGTTTCGGTGCCGGCCCAATGGATCGGCCCGACGGGCCGGCGCAGGTACGGCCCGGACCGGGTCCACGACCGCGGCGGTACCGCCGCCGTCGGGCCACCCGGTGCGAATTCTTCTGTGCCCCAACGATGGTCGACGTAGTCGAGGGGTTTGAGCGCGTCGCTGCCGAACAGCGACGCGAAGCAACGCAACGCCTCGCGGCGGCGCTGGTCGGCGGGCAGTGAGTCGAACGCGCGGGCGTCGACGAAGCCCATCAGTATGCCCGGCCCGTCGGCTTGGGGGCTGACGTCGAAGGTGATGAAGACGGGACCCTCGTCGGAGAGGGCCTGGCCGGAGAAGCCGTCGGCCCGCCAGAACGGCGTGGAGTAGGCCGCATAGGCCTTGCTCAGGCGCCCCTGCGGCCAGTGCCGGGCGAGTTCGTCGTACTCCTCGGGCAGCGGGGGAGTGAATTCGATCGAGGCGCGGTGGGCGGGCGGAACGGCGACGATGACGAATCCGGCCTCGGCTCGGCCGCGGTCGCAGGTGACCGCCACGCCCGCGCCATTGCGCTCGATGCGCCGCACCGGTGCCTCGAGCACGATGCGCGGGCCGAGCTCGGCCGCCACCGCGTCGGCGATCTGCTGCGTGCCGCCCGGGAAACGGTCCTGCTGGGCCCCGTTCTCGACGTCGAGCATCCGGTCCAGGCCGCCGGCGGCGCGCACGTACCGGGCGGCGTGCAGCATCGACACCTCGTCGGGTTCGCACCCCCAGCTCACCCGGGACACGATCGCCAGCAGGTCGCGGGAGGAGGCGGAGGCGCGCACCGAGCGCAACCAGTCGCCGAGCGACTGGGCATCGAGTTCGCGGGCGCGGCGCGCGTTCCACGGGTCCGCCAGCGGGATGCCGCGCGCGATCCGCTCGAACTGCCAGCGCAGCCGGCCGATGTCGATCAGCCCCGCCAGCGAGAGCTTCGGAATGGTGCCGTGGTAGGGGCGCGCCCAGCCGCGCCACTGGATGATGCTCCGGCCGTGGTGGTGGGTCGGGGTGGTCGGGATCTGCAGTTCGGCCGCCAACGCCAGCACCGCGTCCTGGGTGGGGCCGACGAAGGTGCTGCCCATGTCGGCGGGCAGCCCGGCGACGCTGCCGGTGAACGAGCGGCCGCCGACGCGTTCGCGGCCCTCCAGGACCACCACGTCATGGCCCAGCCGGGTCAGTTCGCGCGCGGCGGCCAGCCCGGCGAAGCCGGCGCCGACCACCACGACGTCCACGCTCCAGGATCCGGCGTCGGGGGGCGGCGGATTCGTCACGCCGTCTAGTGAACCGCACTCGGGCGAGAATGCCCAGCGTCAGGGGGCGACCGACAGCCAGTCGGCGAACCCGGACGGGTCGTGGCGGCCCAGCGCGCCGTGCTCGTAGAGCCCCCAACCCTCCACCGGCTCCGCGTCGCCCTCGCGGCACAAAGCGCGGCCCACGTGGTCGATCACGCCGAACCCGGAGCGCGCGACGATCGCCGGGTCGGTCATGTCGTAGGTCAGCCGTTCGACGAACTTCTCGCCCTTCCACATGCCGTGCAGCCAGTCGGAGTCGCCGCCGTAGCCGCCGCCGACGTGGATGGGGACGGGCAGCTTGGACTCCACGTCGAAGTGGACCGGGGTGCCGTCCGGTGCGGTGGCGTCGATCGTCGCCCCGGTCGGGATGCGCGTGCCGGAACGGTAGTGGATCTTGACCCGCGGCCAGCCCAGCTGCTCGACGCGGCCGTCGCGCCAGACCCGGGTGCAGTCGTTGAGCGAGCGGAAGCCGTCGGGCTCCTCCTGGATGATCAGCACGATCGCGAAGTCGTCGAACGCCATGGGCACGTACAGCCACCACATGCCCTCGAAGGGCGGATCGGCGGGGCGGCCCGCCGGCTCGGGCTCGCCGATCGGCCGGATGCCCCAGGACCGGTCCCGGCTGCCGATCCAGGTCGCGGGGTCGACGGCGAACTCGTCGCCGTCGACGGCCAGGCGTCCGCTCCAGGAGCCCAATTGGGCGAACCGCTGCGCGCTGAGCGTCACCCGATTGCCCGACCGCAGCACATGCGGCTGTTCCTGCACGACGTCGAACAGGCCTTCCCAGGTGAGGTCGGCTGCGATGCCGTCGGTTTCGTCGAGGATCAGGCGCAGTTTGCGCAGCGGCTCGATGACCTCGATGCGGTAGCCGTTGACGTTCTGGTTGAGGCGGTCTTGGTCGATGGCGTCGGACAGGTGCACCGCGGTCTGGGTGTCGCCGCGCCGGACGAGCAGGAAAGCGTCCTTGACGCCCAGGTTCGGGTAGTAGCCGATGCCGCTGACGACGAAGATGTCCCCAGTGCGGTCGTGGGCGTTGAAGTAGGCACGGTCGTAGAAGTTACGGTCGCTGGAGCCCGGCCACGCGATGGGCTGCGGGATCTGGTGCACCGGGAATTCGTCCAGCGGGCCTAGCCTGTGCGACATTACTGGTCCTCTCCGATGAGACCCTCGCCGATCAAACGGCGCATCAATCCGGCGTGATAGAACAGCGATTCTGCGAAATTGGGGTCGTCGGTCCTCTCCATCTCCCCGAAGTGCACCCGACGGGCGCCGGTGCGCATGAACACGCACGCCCACATCACACCCGAGTACACGTAGAACCAACGCAGGTCGCCTATTTCGACGCCGGCGAGCCGTTCGTAAGTGGCGCGGACGTCGTCCTCGCGCATCACCTGCGGCAGGCCCGGTAGCCCGGCGAGGCCGGTGAGTTCCTGAAAGACCATGTGCGCGTAGATCATCCACGCGACGTCGAGCTCACGCGGGCCGAGTGTCACCATCTCCCAGTCGAGCACCGCCACCGGCTGGAAGTCGCGGTACAACACGTTGCCCACCCGGGCGTCGCCCCACAGCAGGACTGGTTCGGCGGCGGCCGCCTCGGCCGGCCAGTGGGCCTCGAGCCACTCGAAGGTCCGCTCCAGCAGCGGTGAGCGGCCGATGTCGGGCACCGCGAAGTCATACCAGGACCGCACCCAGTTGAAGTGCCGGCGCAGGGCGGTGTCGCCCTCGGAGCCCTCGGTGAGAAAGCCGAATTCCTCGGCGGCGCGGGGTATAGCGTGCAGCTTGGCCAGCACACCGACGGTGGCGTCCTGCAGTTCGCGCTGGCGCTCGGCGGGCGCGTCGGCGAACCAGTTGTTGCCGAAGGTGTAGGGCATGACGTCGGGCGGCACCTCGCCGTCGACGTAATCCATCACGAAGTAGGGCGTGCCCAGCACGTCGCCGGTGGACTCCAGCCAGCGGACCGGCGGAACGGGGACGTCGGTGAGGTGACCGACCTTTCGTATCACCTCGAACTGGTGGTCGAGCCGGTAGGTGGGGAAGACCTGCACGTCTTCGGCGGCGGGGGCCACCCGGGTCACCAGCTTCTGCTCGATCTGCTGCCCGTCCTGTTGCCAGCGGGCGGTCAGGATTATGGTTTCCGAGGACATGCCCGTGGAGTCCACGCCGCTCTCGACGGTCACCTCCGGTGTCGCCCCGCCGGGCAGGACGGTGGACAGCCACCGCGCCATCACCCCCGGCAGGGTGCTGACGTCGCGGCTCGAGCGCTGCAGCCGGTCGACCTTGTCGAGGACGGGTTCGTTGGCCACGGGGTGCCCCCATTCTTTGCGACTTCTGCGCGACAATTACGATACGGTAGGTAGCGTTATGAAAGCAGACCCGTCCGCCCTTGACAAGGCCCCCGGCGCCGGCCGCCCGCGGGACCCGCGTATCGATTCGGCCATCCTATCGGCAACCGCGGAACTGCTTGTGCAGATCGGATATTCGAATCTGAGCCTGGCCGCGGTCGCCGAGCGGGCCGGTACCACGAAATCCGCGCTGTACCGGCGGTGGTCGAGCAAGGCCGAGCTGGTGCACGAGGCGGCCTTCCCGACGGCACCCACCGCGCTGGAGGCGCCGGCCGGCGACATCGCCGCCGACGTCCGCATGATGATCGAGGCCACCCGCGACGTGTTCACCACGCCGGTCGTGCGCGCCGCCCTGCCCGGCCTGGTGGCCGACATGACGGCCGACCCCGCCCTCAACGCCCGGGTCATGTCGCGTTTCGTCGACGTGTTCGCCGCGGTGCGCCTGCGGTTGGGCGAGGCGGTCAAGCGGGGCGAGGCGCATGACGACGTGGACCCGGACCGGTTGATCGAGTTGATCGGAGGAGCGACGATGCTGCGGATGCTGTTGCGCCCGGAAGACGCACTCGACGAGGCGTGGGTGGAGCAGACCGCCGCGATCGTCGTGCACGGGGTGCGGCGATGACGGGGCGGCTCGCCGGCCGGGCCGCGATCGTCACCGGCGGCAGCCGCGGCCTCGGCCGGGCGATCGCCGCGGCGCTCGCCGCCGAGGGTGCGGCCGTCGCGGTCGCGGGCCGCACCGAGCAGGTGTGGGACGAGCGGCTGCCAGGGACGATCGGCGAGACGGTCGCCGGAATCGAGTCGGCGGGTGGCCGCGCCGTGGCGGTCCGGGCCGACCTGACCGACCCCGACGACATCTCCCGGCTGGTGGATTCGGCACGAGATGCCCTGGGGCCCATCACGATCCTGGTGAACAATGCCGCCTTCACCGCGCCCGGGCGCCCGCCTGCGCCCGGCGGCGCGCCCCGCGCCAAGCCCGCGGCGAAGGCGGGTGGCGCCAAGCCCGGCTGGCCCGGGTTCGTCAGCATTCCGCTGGCCGCCTACCGCCGGCACTTCGAGATCGCGGTCTTCGCCGCCTACGAGCTGATGCAGCGGGTGTGCCCCGACATGATCGACGCGGGCGGGGGCGCGGTCGTCAACATCAGTTCGGTCGCGTCCCGGCTGCCCGGCGACGGCCCCTTCCCCGACCGCGGCGGGGGAGTGCTGCCCGGGTACGGCGGATCGAAGGCGGCGCTCGAGCATCTCACCCAGTGCGCGGCCTACGACCTCGCCGACCACAACGTCGCGGTGAACGCCTTGTCGCCGTCCAAGCCCATCATGACCCCGGGCCTGGCTTACTATGCGCGCGAATTCGGCCACACCGCGGATGTCGACGAATTCGCGCGCGCCGCAGTCGAATTGGCGTTGGTCGATCCGGGCGCGGTCACCGGCCGCACGATCGGCCATTTGCAGGTCCTCGACGGCAGCTTCCGGCCGTTCGAACCCGAATAGGGGCCTTGGCCGCCGGTGGCGCCGCACGCCCGGCCGGGGCTGGAGCCGCCCGGGCTCAGTACCCCGGTGCCGGGCCCCCCGGTCCGCCGGGCATAGGCCCCGGCCCAACGGGCATCGGCCCCGGCCCGCCGGGTATCGGCCCCGGCCCGCCGGGTATCGGCCCCGGGGCGCCCGGCATCGGTCCCGGGACACCGGGACCGACCGGACCGGGCGGAGGCGGCGGCGCCGGCTCGTCGGGCAGGGAGCTCACCTGCGAACCGTGCGCGACGGACTGCGTGCGCGCGTCGCCGGTCGCGGCCGCGATCCCTGCGCTGACGGCCAGGCCTGCGACGCCCGCGCCGATCGCCGCCAACGTACGGCGGAGTGCGTGGCTGTCGTGGTTTTTCTTGCTGTCCATGATGTTTCCCCCATTCTCAAGTGGACCTGGGTCGAGTGGATCCGGACTCTCTCCGGCTACCCGGCAAACTCGCCCCGAAACTTCGGCGGCCGATCCCACCTCACTCCTCCTGAATCGGCGGATCGAGATCACCGCGCAAAAGCTCGTCGGGATGGTGGGCGTGGTTGATCTCCGGTGGGCCGTCGCCCTTGCTCCAGCCGAGTCGCCCGTTTTCGGTGACCTCGGTGTGCCATTCGCCGCGGCTCGCGCCGTCATGGTCGCCGCCGCAGGCGAAATGCAACGAATCGGCGTCGGTGCGGCCGCCTTCGGCCCAGTCCGGCGAATGGTGCACTTCGCAGTTATAGCCCGGTTCAAGGCAATTGGGTCGCGTGCAGCCCCGGTCGCGGGCGTAGCAGATGAGCCGCTGATCGGCTGTCGCGATCCGCTTCTGGCGGCCCAGGTACAGCGGCCGGCCGGTGTGCCCGTCGAACACGGCCAGGTAGTGAATCGCATCGGCGGCCATGCGGATGAGGTCGGGCATCGGCAGCCTGGACCCGCCGCCGGTCCGCGCGGGTGCGGGCATCGGGACGGACTCGTCGGCAACCGCTGCGGCGGCTCGCTCGAGATCGTCCAGCGTGGTCGTGGCGACCACCGTGACGGGGTGGCCCCGGTGCGATCCCAGCCGACCGGACGAGACCGCAGCCTTGAGACCGAGTTTCAGCGCGTCATGGCAGCGTTGCGCGGGTGTGCGCGTGTCGCGCTCCTGCGGCGCGGCGCCGTCGGGTTGGTGACGTCCCGGACGCACGGCCGCGCGGATGGCCTCGAAGTACGCTCGGGCCTCGGGTTCCAGCAATCCCGACAACCGGGACATGCCATCCGGTCCCTGCGCGCCCAGGTGTAGCCCGCGGCGACGGGCCCGATCCTCGTCGTTGAACAAGCCGTCGGGGTTGAGGTGGTCGGCGATCCGGTGGCCCAGCTTGGTGACGACGCCGGCATCGAGTTTCCGTGCGTGCTGCACCAGCGTTCGCTCGGCATCCGCCACGTCGGAGGCCGAAACGCAGGAGGGCAGCACGTCGACCGCGTCGCATACCGCGCGGATGTGGTCCTCGCCGACCGCGCCGGCCTCGAGTGCCGCCGCCAACTCCGGAAGCTCCGGTGCGACAGGCGGACCGGTCAGCGAGCGCCGCGGCCGGATTCGCGCGGCCAGCTTGAAGCGGCGCCGGATTTCCCGCGGCGGGATGCGCAGCCGGGCCCACAGCCGGTCGCGTTGGGCCGGTATGGACTCGCCGCCGTCAGGCGGCTCGGCGATCTCGGCGAAGAACCGGTACATCAGGCCCCGGTTGGTGCGGTGCTGCGTCTCGAGCCGTTCGGCGACGTCCACCCGGAAGTCGTTGCCCACCACATCCGAGGAGGTCGCACGCAGCACGTCATGGGCGGCGTCGATCGCGTCGAGGGCGGCGTCGATCCGCTCTCGTGCCTGTTCGGGGATCATCGCGACCATGCGTCCAGGGTAGCGAACAAACGTTCGAATACCGCCCCCGTTCGGCCGGGTTGTGGATGCAATGCGGGCTGTGGACAACGCAGCACCGGCCGGCGCCGGGATTCCTGGCGAAACCGCCGCCTGACGTGCGAGGATGAAAAACCGAAGCCGCAACGGCGGCAGTTAACCGGTCGAGTGGTGTGCCGATGCCCGGTAGTGACAAACCCACGGCGCGGGTCGTGGCGCTGATCGTGCTCCTGCTCGTGGTCGCCGTGGCGCTGCGCGGCTATCTTCCGGCCCACGACCGGGCCTTCCGCACCGAGGCGGGCGGCAGTGCCGCGGCCTGGACGGCCGTCGTCGCGGCCCTGGCCGGGACGGTGACGCTGCTCGCGATCGCCGTCGTCGCGCGGCTGCGCGATCCCCGAGGGTTCGCGCCCAGCGGGCCGGACCTGCCCGCGCTGCTCGACACCGGCACCGACCGGCCGAGTTGGCGGGTGGTGCTGGTCGCGCTCGGGGTGATCGCGGGCCTGCTGCTGGCGCTGACGCTGCTGACCCGGGTCGCGGTGGGCCACGACGTCACGCCCCCCGCGCCGGGATCCGCGAGCGTGTCGCCCCCGGCGCGCACCGGGGCCCCGCCGCCCCGGCAACCGCCGAAAGCCGACTCCGGCAACATATCCCGCGTCCTGATCGCCTGCACGCTGCCCCTGCTGCCGATCCTCGTCGTGGGCACGCTCCTCGAGTCGCGCCGGCGGTGGCGCGCGACGGGCGCGGGCGAAACCGCCGCGGAAGAGGGCGAAACCGCTGCGGCGCAACCGAACCCGGGCTCGCTGGTGCGGGCCGCCGAGCGCGGCCTGGCCGAGATGACAGACCTGCGCCGGGAGCCGCGCGAGGCGATCATCGCCTGCTACGCCGCAATGGAACGCGAGCTCGCGAACGTTCCGGGCGCCGTCCCGCAGGATTTCGACACCCCGACCGAGGTGCTGGCCCGCGCCGTCGAACGCCACGCGCTGCACGCCGACAACGCCGTCCAACTGGTCGATCTTTTCGCCGAGGCGCGGTTCAGCCCGCACGTGATGAACGAAGCTCACCGCGACGTCGCGGTCCGGGCGCTGCGGCTGGTCCTCGACGAACTGCGGTCCGTGAGCCACGCATGAACAGGCTTGTCGCCCTTGGGGTATTCCTCATCCTCAGTGTGGAGTTGCTGACGCTGGCCCTGCCCGACCGCGGACTCGTGCTCGCGGCCACCGGCGTCGCGCTGGCCCTGGTGCTGCTCAACGTTCGTCGCGTCGTGGGGAGGGGACCGCAACCCGACGAGGAGCCCGGTGCGGACGACCTCGGGGACGCGCTGCGCCGTTGGGTCGCCAACACGGAGACAACCATCCGGTGGTCGGACTCGACCCGGGCGGACTGGGACCGGCACCTGCGGCCGATGCTCGCACGGCGCTACGAACTCGTAACCGGCCAAAGGCTTTCGAAGGACCCCGCCGCGTATCACACCAGTGGGCGGATACTGTTCGGAGCCGAACTCTGGGAATGGGTCAATCCCAACAACGTCGTCCGTGGCGGTGACCGGGGGCCCGGCCCCGGCCGTGCGGCGCTCGAGGCGATCCTACGGAAGTTGGAGCAGGTATGACGTTGCCCACCGCACTGCCGGCCGACAAGACCACCGAGTACTGCGGTGCAGTCATCGACGAGATCGAACGCGTGGTGGTGGGCAAGCGTTCGGCGCTCACGCTCATCCTGACCGCGGTGCTCGCCCGCGGGCATGTGCTGATCGAAGACCTGCCGGGACTGGGCAAGACGCTCATCGCGCGGTCCTTCGCCGCCGCTCTGGGGCTTCGCTTCACCCGGGTGCAGTTCACCCCCGACCTGCTCCCGGCCGACCTGCTCGGCTCGACGATCTACGACATGCAGTCGGGCCGGTTCGCCTTCCGCGCCGGACCCATCTTCACCAACCTGCTGCTCGCCGACGAGATCAACCGCACCCCGCCCAAGACCCAGGCGGCCCTGCTGGAGGCGATGGCTGAAAGCCAGGTCAGCATCGACGGCGAAACCCACCAGCTGCCAACACCGTTCATAGTCCTGGCGACGGACAACCCGATCGAGTACGAAGGCACCTACCCGCTGCCGGAGGCGCAGCTGGACCGGTTCGCGATCCGGCTGGAGCTGCGTTACCTCTCCGAGCGCGACGAGACCGCCATGCTGCGCCGGCGTCTCGAGCGCGGGTCGTCCGAGCCGGTGGTCGATCAGGTGGTGGACGCGCACGATCTGCTGGCCATGCGCGAGTCCGTCGAGCAGGTGACCGTGCACGACGACGTCCTGCGCTACGTGGTGTCGCTGGCGGCGGCCACCCGGCACCATCCGCAGGTCGCGGTCGGCGCCAGCCCGCGCGCCGAGCTCGACCTGGTTCAACTGGCCCGGGCCCGTGCGCTGTTGCTGGGGCGCGACTATGTGATTCCCGAAGACGTCAAGGCGCTGGCGATCCCGGCGATCGCCCACCGGATCACCCTGCGCCCGGAGATGTGGGTGCGAAAGATCCAGGGCGCCGATGTCGTCGGGGAGCTGTTGCGGCGCCTGCCGGTGCCCCGGACCGGCGGCGGCGACAGCCTGGCGGGTCCGGCGTGACGGAGCCGCGCACGGTCGAGTTCCGCTGGCGCGCATCCCCGTTGACGCGGGCGATCGCGACGAGTGCGGGCGCTGCGCTGGCCGTCGCGGTGATCGGCGGCAGGTGGCAGCTGATCGCGTTCGCCGCACCGCTGCTCGGTGTGCTGTGCTCGATCAGCTGGCAGCCTCGGATGCCCCCGGTCCGCGTGCACGGCAACCCCGCGTCGCAGCGATGCTTCGAAGACGAGCGGGTACGGCTCCGGGTGTGGGCCACCGTCGAAGACGCCGGGGCCGCGACCGTCGAGCTGTTGGTCCCGGACGTCGCGGGCATGGGGCTCGAAGTCCTCGCCGCCGATGGTCGTGCGGCGAAAACGGTTGCGGCGAAGGCGCATCGCTGGGGCCGGTATTACCTGCGGGCACGTGTGGACGTGGTGGCGCGCGGGGGGCTGCTCACCGGCACGGCCACCGTCGACGCCGCCGCCGTCGTCGTGTTCCCGCTGACGCCGCCGCAGTCGACGCCGATCCCGCAGACCGAGTTGCTCGACCGCCTCGGTGCGCACCTGACCCGGCACGTCGGGCCGGGCGTGGAGTACGCCGACATTCGACCCTACGTGCCGGGCGACCAGTTGCGGGCGGTGAACTGGCCGGTGAGCGCTCGTCGCCGCCAACTGCATGTCACGCAACGGCTGACCGACCGCGCCGCCGACGTGGTGGTGCTGATCGACGCCTATCGTCAGCCGGCCGGCCCGGCGACCGAGGCCACGGAAAGGGTCGTACGCGGGGCGGCCCAGGTGGTGCAGACGGCACTGCGGCACGGCGATCGCGCGGGAATCGTCGCCCTGGGCGGCAGGCGCCCACGGTGGCTCGGCGCCGACATCGGACAACGCCAGTTCTTCCGTGTCCTCGACACCGTGCTCGACGTCGGCGAGCACTTCGAGGACACCACCGGCACCCTGGCGCCACGCGCGGCTGTCCCCGCCGGGGCGATCGTCGTCGCGTTCTCCACGCTGCTCGACACCGAGTTCGCGCTGGCGCTGATCGACCTCCGCCGCCGCGGGCACGTCGTCCTGGCGGTGGACGTCCTCGACCGGGCTCCGTTCCGGGGCGATCGCGACCCGCTGGTGGACGAGCTGTGGGGGCTGCAGCGCTCCGCCATGTATCGCGACATGGCCACCGTCGGTGTCGACATCGTGTCCTGGTCCGAGGGCGCCGCCCTGGAGCAGTCCATGGGTGTGCTGCCGCGGCATGGGCGACGGGTGCGGGGATGAGCGCGGGCATGGCGGGCGCGGCGCGGATGGCCATCCCCGCCCTGTCGGTGGCATCCGGGCTGCTAATGGTGGGATCGGTCGCCGTCGGTTCGCACGGGGCGGCGATGGTCGGGTGCGCGGCGGCGCTGACCGCGGTGGCCGTCGGGACGGCGTTGCGGCCGGCCGCAACGTTTGCCGTTGTGCTCGTGGTGTTCGCGATCGCGCTGTCCGGTCCACCGCCCGTGCCCGTCGGCCTGTCGGGGCTTTGCGCGGCAGCCTATCTGGTGTCCCGCCACGCCACCGGGCCGTCGGCCGCGATGGTCATCGGGAGCCGCGCGACATGGGTTGCTGCCCTGTGCTTCACGTCGGCCGGTTTGATTGCGGTGTCGTTTCCGCTTCAGCTGCCGTGGCTGCCGCTGCTCGCCCCGCTGGGCGCGCTGGCGATTTTCGTGCTGGCTACGCGCCCGTTCACGTAGCGGGTTTGGCCGATAGCCGAAGCGCGGTTTCCGGCGCGCGCCTTGCGGGCAGCAGGGCCGGGTGCGGTGCCGTTGCCATCGTGTAACGCCGCATAGCGGCTTGGTGTCGGCCGCGTTGGGCTGCCCAGTGGGCTCGGAACGGAGGTTTGCCGAACTTTTTGGCAATATCTCGCGCATTTGCGATGCGATGTTTGCTCATCGGTCGCGTAGCGGGTGCCGCGCCGAGAGGTTCTGACACACGAGACCCGTGGGGGACGGTGTGTGGCCACGCCTCATGGGAAGGACAGGCCGATGAGTTTTCTGACGTTGCCGCCGGAGATCAATTCGCTGCGGATGTTCTCCGGTGCCGGTTCGGCGCCGATGCTGCAGGCCGCGGCGGCGTCGGGGGAAACACGGGCTTCTTCAACACGGGCAGCCTGAACACCGGCCTGTTCGACTCCGGGGACCTCAACACCGGCATCGGCAGCGCGATCACCCAGCCGGGCTCGGTCTCCGGCATCAGCACCTCCGGCACCGACGTCTCCGGGTTCTACAGTTCGGGCGTCGACGTCTCCGGCTACCAGAACACGAGCGCCGGTGCCCTCGGGGTGCCGAGCTCGGGATTCGGAAACATCGGCGACGGCAACGTCGGGATCGACAACTCGGGTACCCAGCTGACCGGCATCGCCGACATGGGCAGCACCAACGTCGGCATGTTCAACTCGGGTGCGAACAACTCCGGCATCGCGAATTCGGCCACCAATGCCGGCGGCCTCACCTACACCTCAGGTGTGGGCAACTCCATCGACGACTTCGCGGGAATCGCCGACCAGGGCACCGGCTTTGGCGCGGGCGCGGAAGCGGCGGCCAAGGGCTAGCGGCGCAAACAGCGCGTGCGGCCGGCTCAGTGCAGCAGGTGGGCGGCCTGGTCGGCCAGGTCGAGCAGAGGCTGCGGGAAGATCCCCAGCGCCACGGTGGCCACGGCGCACACGGCGATCGCGGCCTTGCTCAGGATGCCGGGCGCGACCACGTGGGGCGTGTCCTCGGTGGCCTCGGTGAAGAACATCGAAACGATCACGCGCACATAGAAATACGCGGCCACCCCGCTGGCGATCACACCGATGACCACCAGCGGCAGCGCCCCGCCCTGGGCGGCGGCCCGAAACACGGCGAGCTTGCTGACGAATCCGCTCGTCAGCGGGATGCCGGCGAAGGCCAGCAGGAACATCGAGAACATCACGCCCACGATCGGTGAGCGCTGCCCGAGCCCCGCCCAGTGGGACACGGTGGCGTCCTCGACGCCGTCGGCGTTGCGGATCAGGCTCACGATCGCGAACGCCCCCATCGTGCTGAAGCTGTAGGCGACCAGATAGAACAACGTGCCCGACAGACCGGAATGGTTGTCGGCGATGACGCCGGTGAGGATGAAACCGACGTGGGCGACCGACGAGTAGGCCAGCAGCCGCTTGACGTCGGTCTGGTTGACCGCGGTGATCGTGCCCACCGCCATGGTCAGGATGGCGATCGTCCACAACACCGGGCGCCACTGGTCGTGCAGCGGCGGCAGCGCCACGTACACCACCCGCAGCAGCGCGCCGAACGCCGCGACCTTGGTGGCCGCCGCCATGAAGCCGGTGACCGGAGTGGGGGCGCCCTGGTAGACGTCGGGAATCCAGGAGTGGAACGGGACCGCGCCGACCTTGAACAGCAGGCCGACCGACAGCAGCGCGACGCCGACCAACGCCATCGACGTGTCACCTTGGGCGGCAAAGGCTTTGCGGATGCCGGGCAGCAGCAGCGTACCGGTCGCGCCGTAGATCAGCGCCACGCCGTAGAGAAAGAACGCCGACGAGAACGCGCCCAGCAGGAAGTACTTCATCGCCGACTCCTGCGACAGCAGGCGACGATGCCGGGCCAGGCCGCACATCAGATACAGGGGCAGCGAAAGGACTTCCAGCGCGACGAACATGGTCAGCAGGTCGTTGGACGCGGGGAACACCATCATGCCGCCGACCGAGAGCATCGTCAGCGGGAAGAGTTCGGTCTGCGCGGCCCCGGCCCGTTCGGCCTCGATCTCGGCGTCGCTGCCGGGCACCGCGGAGGCCTGCGGAGTGAAGGAATCCAGGCCGGCCGCCGCCGAAGCGGCCCCTGAAACTCCCACGGCCGCTTTGCGTTCCGCTTTGGCCTGCGTGCGTTCGGCCATGAAGATGACCGCGAGCACGGCCACCAGCAGCACGGTGCCCTGCAGGTACAGCGCAGTGCGGTCGACGGCCATCGCGCCCAGCACCGCGGTGCGTCCCGAGGTGCAGACCGAGCGGCTCACCGCGACGACCGCGACGAACGCCGCCACCAAGCCGCCGAGCGCGAGCGCCACCTGGGTGCCGTAGCGGAACCGCCGCGGCACGAACGCCTCGGCCAGCACACCGGCCACCGCGACGCCGAACACGATGAGCATCGGGCTCAGCAGGAAGTACTCGATGCTGGGGGAGGGGAGCAGGATCATCGGTGTGGTCCTTCGGCTGTGCGGGGTGCTCGGTCCGGTGCCGCGGTGCCCGGGGGCACGCTCGGCGCGGGATCGTGCTGGCCGATGGTGGTCATCGTGTTGGCGACGGCGGGGTTGATCAGCTCCAGCACCGGCTTGGGGTAGACCCCGAGACCGATCAGCAGCGCGATCAACGGCGCGATGACGAGCAGTTCGCGCGCCTTGAGGTCGGTGATCTTCTCGTTGCCCGCGGCCACCGGTCCGGTCATCACGCGCTGGTAGAGCCACAGCATGTAGATGGCCGCCAGGACCAGTGCGGTGACCCCGAACGCGCC
>NZ_JBYCLG010000069.1:0-30244 GCF_057473785.1 Mycobacterium sp. TH-M103 | reverse complement strand
CGCCGCCACCGAGGTGGAGCTCAAGGAGCGCAAGCACCGCATCGAGGACGCGGTCCGCAACGCCAAGGCGGCCGTCGAGGAGGGCATCGTCGCCGGTGGTGGCGTGGCCCTGCTGCACGCGGCCCCGGCGCTGGACGAGCTCAAGCTCGACGGGGACGAGGCGACCGGCGTCAACATCGTGCGGGTGGCGCTCGAGGCTCCGCTGAAGCAGATCGCCTTCAACGGCGGCCTAGAGCCCGGCGTGGTGGCCGAGAAGGTTCGCAACTCGCCTGCCGGTACCGGCCTCAACGCCGCCACCGGTGAGTACGAGGACCTGCTCAAGGCCGGCGTGGCCGACCCGGTCAAGGTGACCCGTTCGGCGCTGCAGAACGCGGCGTCCATCGCGGCGCTGTTCCTGACGACCGAGGCCGTCGTCGCCGACAAGCCGGAGAAGGCGGCCGCTCCGGCGGGCGACCCGACCGGCGGCATGGGTGGCATGGACTTCTGAGTCTGTCCAACGGGAAAGCCCGGTCCCTTTGGGGGCCGGGCTTTTTCGTGTCGTCACCGCCGTCACGGTGTGAAGGTCGGCACTCGGTTCGCGAAAGCGATATCGCCGACGCTATCGGTTTTCGACTTCGCCTCGTGGTCGGAAGCGCGCTGACCCCGATCCGGTAGCTTCGAGCGCGTGGCCCTTCCTGTTCCCGCACCCACCAGCACCGCCGTCGTGACCGGGGCGTCCTCGGGCATCGGCGCCGACATCGCCCGCGAACTGGCCGCGCGCGGCCACGGCCTCACCCTCATCGCCCGCCGCGAAGACCGGCTGCGAGAACTGGCCGACGAACTGGCCAGGGGCGGCTCGCACGTCGAGGTGATCGCCTGCGACGTCGCGGATCCCGCCGCCCGCGCCGACCTCCTCGACGAGGTCGGCCGGCGCGGGCTGACCGCCGACATCCTGGTCAACAACGCCGGCATCGGCACCATCGGGGCGGTGACGAAAACGCCCGTCGCCGACGAGATCGCGCAGGTGCGGGTCAACGTCGAGGCCGTCATCGACCTGACCACCCGCGCGGTCCAGCAGATGGTGCCCCGCGGACGCGGCGCGATCCTCAACGTCGGATCCACCGCGGGTTTCCACCCCTTTCCCGGGCAGGCCGGCTACTCCGCCACCAAGGCGTTCGTCAAGGCCTACACCGAAGCAGTGCGCGCCGAGCTCGCGGGTACCGGTGTCACCGTCGCACTGCTGTGCCCGGGGCCGGTGCGCACCGAGTTCCTCGAGAACGCCGGCATGGACGAACGCACCTTCGCCGACGCGTTCCCGAAGTTCATGTGGATGCCGTCGTGCGAGGTGGCGCGCATCGGCGTCGATGCGCTCGAACACGACCGCGGCACCGTGATCGCCGGGCTGCCCAGCCAGCTGTCCACCCGCCTGTTCCAGTTCATGCCGCGACGGGTCCTGTTGCCGCTGTTGAAAAACCAGCACCCGGGCCTGAAAAGGGACCTGCGCCGGGACGGGTCAGCGCTTCCCACCTCGCCTCCGACCGCGACCCGGTGCGCTTCATGCTCGTACGCTGCCGCGATCGCGCGCTAGGCCGGCAGCGAGAACACGACGCAGTCGTGCAGACAGCCCCTGGCCGCCTCGGGTGAGTCGGGGGCGGCGTCGCGGTGCAGCAGCGCGCGGTCGGGCACGACGCCCAGGGACGCGGAATCGGGTCCCGCGGCCTGCGCGTGCCCGTCGACGATGAGCGAGTAGCCGCCCGGCTCGGTGGGGGGCCACAGCAGGGTGACGTCGCCGCGCCGGACGAGGTTTTCGCGGGTGTGACCGCCGATGGGGCCGACGTCGAGAGTCCCCCCGCGCAGCGTGGGCACAACCGTCACGGTGTGCACGCGATAGCCGTCGTCGACGGTGATCAGATACGCGTACGGGTAGTCGGTGAGAGCGGCGGCGAGCCGCTGCAGGTCTACCTTCTTCTTCGTCCGCATGGTGTCGTCTACTCGGACGGGGTCGGCAGCAGGGTCAGCTCCCTGATACCCGTGTTGGGACCCGTCGGGGTGCGGTCGGCCTTGCCGAAGAAGCCCGAGTTGGGGATGCCCGGCTCGCGAACGGGCGGGTTGCTGCGCACCCCGGAGTCGCCGGTGGTGGGCGTGAAGACACCCGTGAGAGCGGCGGCCGCGGTCCGCACGCCCACGGTGGGCGTGGGACCGCCGGCGGCGGTGACGGCGGCGGCGTTCGGGCCGAGCGATTCGACACCGCCCGCGATCGCGGCGGGCTGGCCCACCGGTGCGGCGAAGGCGGCGTTGGCCGCGGGCGGGTTGAGCAAGGCCGCGTTGCCCAGGCTCGCGCTCAGCCCGCCGGTGTTGGCCGCGGCCGAGCTGAGCAGGCCGGAGCCCAGGTTGGCCGCGCCCAGACCGCCGGTGATGTAGCGGCCGGATCCGAGCATCCCGGCGCCGGCGCCCGACTGGGCGCCCAGGGAGTTGTCCTGGAAGAAGCCCGTGTTGGCGGCGCCGTTATTGAACAAGCCCATGTTCATGCTGCCGGAGTTGGCGAAGCCGGTGTTGAAGGAACCCGCGTTCCCGATGCCGAAGTTTCCGTTGCCCGAGTTGAAGAAACCGATGTTGTTGTTGCCCGAGTTGAACAGGCCGATGTTCCCGGTCCCCGAGTTGAAGCCGCCGAAGCCGAACTGGTTGTTGCCGGTCAGCCCGATGCCGAAGTCGTTGTTACCGCTGTTGCCGAAGCCGATGTTGCCGTTGCCGAGGTTGCCCCACCCCAGGTTGTTGTTACCGGAGTTGCCGGCCCCGACGTTCTGGGCGCCGCTGTTGCCGAAACCGAGGTTGGATCCCTGGCCGCTGCTCCCGGGCAGGATGCTGGTGAGCTGGCCGTTGCTGAACTTGAACCCGAGCTTTTGCAGGACCTGCTGCCAGGGCGCGAGTTGACCGGCGGCCGCGGACGCGTCGGCGTGGTAGTTGAACATGGCAGCGACGTCGGCCGCCCACATCTGCTCGTACGCGGCCTCGGTGTCCATGATCGCCGGCGCGTTGAGCCCGAACCAATTCGTGTTTGCCAGCGCCTGCACCAGCATCCGGTTCGCCGTGACCACCGCCGGCTGGATCGTGGCCGCCAACGCCGCCTCGAACGCGGCCGCGATGGCCGTCGCCTGGCTTGCTGCGGCCTCGGCCTGGGCCGCCGCCGCGCTCAGCCACCCCGAGTACTGCGTGGCGACGGACAGCATCGCCGTCGCCGAAGCGCCCTGCCATGACGCGCTGGCCAGGTCCGCCGTCACGGTCAGGAACGACGATGCTGACGACGCCAGATCCTCGGCGAGCCCTTCCCATGCGGTCGCCGCAGCAAGCAGCGGCGCCGCTCCCGGACCGGCGAACAGTAATGCCGAGTTGATCTCAGGCGGCAACCACGCAAAATGCGGGCTCGTCACTGACCCAACTTAACCGGGACGGGCCGCCCTTCGTGGCGTTATCGAGCGGCCACTGGGGATGACCGCCGGCCCCGGACCAACTTGCCGGGACGAGCGTCGGTGGGAACGCCGTCGGCGGCGATCACCTCCCCGGACACGATCGTGGCGACATAACCGTCGGCGGTCTGGTCCAGGCGGCGCCCGCCGGCGGGCAGATCGTGGCGGATGACCGGCTTGTGCAGCCGCAGCGCGGCGTGGTCGATGACGTTGAGGTCGGCCTTGTAGCCGACGGCGATGCGGCCGCGGTCGCCCAGGCCCGCGACCCGGGCCGGCACCGAGGTCAGTTGGCGGACGGCCTCGGACACGCTGAACCGGCCCGACTTGCGGTCGCGCGCCCAGTGCGTCAGGAAGTACGTGGAGTAGCTGGCGTCGCAGATCATCCCGTAGTGGGCGCCGCCATCGCCGAGGCCGAGCACCACGTCGTCCCGGTGCAGCAGCGTGCCGACCGTGTCCAACGAATTGTTTGCCAGGTTGCTGGTGGCCACCAGCAGCATGGCGCGCCCGTCGTCGTCGAGCAGCCGGTCGTAGGCCTCCTCCATCGGCTCCACGCCCCGGGCGCGGGCGCGGGCGCCGATGCTCGTCGCGGGGTCGGGCTCGTAGTCGGGGGTGTCGCCCAGCGGGTAGATCCAGTCCCACATCTGCGCCACGTACAGGATCGGGTGGCCGTGGCCGGGCTTGTCGGCCAGGATGCGGGCGCGGACCTCCGGCTTGCGCATCTCGGCGACCCGCTCGGTCAGCGGCAGGTGCGCGATCTCGCGGTAGCTGGGGTAGAGCACGAACGGGTTGGCGGTCAGCTGCAGTCCGATGATCAGCCCGATCGGGCGCGGCAACAGTTGCGCGGTGAAGCGGACCTCGCCCGCATTCTTGTTCGCCTTCTCGATCATCGTGATGGCGTCCTCCCACGTCGGGTCGCCCGCATTGGCGACCACCAGGGTGAACGTGACCGGCAGGTCGACGTCCTCGGCGACGTCGAACACCGTCTGCAGCACCGGCTGGTAGCCGCCGGCGGGGATGTCGGGAACGAACTGCAGCAGTCCGCCGCCGCCGTCGACGACGCCCTTGGCGATCTCCTCGATCTCCTCGCGCGCGGCGTCGTAGCTGGGGATCGGCGAGCCGCTCTCGGTCTTGTGGATGGTCAGCCGCGACGAGGCGAAGCCCAGCGCGCCCACCTCGATCGCCTCCTTGGCCAGCGCCCGCATCCTCGCCAGATCCTCCGCGGTGGCCGGCTCGCGGTCCGCGCCGCGCTGCCCCATCACGTAGACCCGCAGCGGCGAGTGCGGCAGGTAGGCGGCCACGTCGATGTCGCGCTGTCCCGCCTCTAGGGCGTCCAGATACTCGGGGAAGGTCTCCCACGTCCACGGCAGGCCGTCGGTCATCACCACGCCGGGAATGTCCTCGACGCCGGCCATCACGTCGACGAGCACGTCGTGGTCTTCCTGGCGGCACGGCGCGAAGCCGACCCCGCAGTTGCCCATGACCACAGTGGTCACCCCGTGCGCCGAGGACGGGGTCAGCCGCTCCGACCAGATGGACTGGCCGTCGTAGTGGGTGTGCAGGTCGACGAAGCCCGGGGTGACCAGCAGCCCGGTGGCGTCGAGCTCGCGCTCGCCGGTGGCACCGTTGACCGCGCCCACCGCTGCGATGATCCCGTCCTTCACCGCCACGTCGCCGACGTACGGCTCACCCCCCAGCCCGTCGACGATGGTGCCGTTGCGGATGATGAGGTCGTAGGTCATCTAAATAATCTCCCACTTTGACGGTTTGACCTGGTCAAACAGGTGAACCGTGTCCGAAGGTGCCGCGAAAGTGTCACCAGTGAGCTGGGAAAACGGGCCGCAGTGTGTCCACTGGACACACTCATCGGGTCCATGCTCAGCGCCCACTATTGGAGCGTAGCCCCGCAAATGCGGGATCGTAACCGTGGGCCGCTGCGTACCGGCGCAGCTGGCTCGGAGCGGGTCTGAAAGTGAAATGACGTCGATGTGATTCCGGCGTACTCTGGAAACCTTCGGCCGGTATCCATCACCGAGTGGAGTACCAGAGAGAGCACGGATGAAAGCTGAGCAACTGTTCGTCGAGACGCTCGTCGACGTGGACCGGAAACTGGCGAACAATCCGGGCGAGTACGAACTCGTCAAGATCGCGGGTCTGCTGCGCCCGATCCTGTTGGAGACGCTTTTGGATGACGCGAGTGCCGCCGCGGCCATGGACCCAAAGTTCCGCGTTGTGAAGCCCGGACCCATGATTCCGCCGGACGTGAAGGCGATTCAGGACGCGGCGTGGGCGAAGCTACACGCCACCCAACCCGACATTCAGCGGGTCGACGTCGGCTTCGCGATGCGTCCGGACCTGATGAGCGGTGAACTCGGCCCGAACAGCCGACCGGGCGATCGGGTGGTTGAACTTTCGCGCAAGGATTTTCTGAAGCACGCAGGGATCTTGATCTACAACGACTTCGAGTACACGGTCGAGGACGTCCTGCGGGTAACCGCAAACAGCGAGGGCGGAATCCACTTGGGCACCAACAGGTATGAGCGTCCAGAAGAGCTGCGCCAGCACAGCGGGGGATCAGAGTTTCTGGGTCGTCCCCTCCTGGCGGCAATGATGGGTGTTATCGCGAACTGCACGTTGCGCACCTGCGTGCCGGTGGCTGACGAACTGACGCGGCGCGGCCTCTACCGGCCCGCGCCCAGCGATTGGGTGTGGTCAGCGGACGGCCATTGCAGCTCGCCTTGACAGAACTGCTATCGCACGTACTCTCGGTTTTGCGACCTCACGCACGCAACCACCAACCTGGTGACATGACCGTAGCGGAGCGCGCATCGATAGAAAGAGGCTGTCATGCCGACTTCTTTTTCTCCCCCACCCACGCAGCCAGGCGGCGACGTGGGTGTTTTTGATTTCACCGATCACGTCCTCAACACCAACGAGGTCCGCAACATCGAACTGCAGATCCTGCTCGAACACGACTTCATCAAGGGCCGCGAGCACAGGAGCGGGCTTCCTGTCCGCGACGCCAAGGCGATGGCGAATGCGGTTCTCGACGAGATGTACGGGCATGTCGTGACCAGCGAGGATGACAAGAGGGAGAACTCCATCATCGCGCTGGAGTTGTTCTACAAGATCCTCCCCAACGCCCCCCGCGAGGAGGAGGGCGAGTCCGAGGAGCTGACCGCGGCCCGTAAGAATCTGGTCAGCACCCTGTGGGGCTACGCCAAGCCTGACGACGGCTACGTTCAGAACAACATCGCTCATCTCGGCATGGTGGTCTGCGAAGCACCGGTCGGCAGGCCGCTGGGCAGCCCGAGCGGAGATAAAATCGGGACCACTCATATGGGCCGGTTTTTGACCGCAAACGACGACATCATCTTCACCTACAACCACACCCCCGCGATGAAGAAAGTCCTTCGCAGGGCGGTCTGGTTGCAGGCCAACAGCGAGATGATCACCAGTCGTCGGCCCTCGCTGAAGCTGCGGATCGCCCAGTCAGAGGCAGCCTTGCTCGGCCAGATCCGCGCGGCGCTGCCCAGCGCCGATGTCAAGGCGGTGCAGCAGGAGCTGACCGCCGGGCCTGCCACCGACACCGAGGAGGCCGCGAGCTGATGGCGAGGCCACCCGAACTCGACGTGTGGGTGGCCGAGGTGGGGCGGCGTTTAGCCGCCCCACCGTTGCCCCGCGGCCAGCGCGCCACCAACGGCACTCAAGACCCGAAATGGATTGCTGGCGACTACCTACTGACCATCCCGCCCGAGCACCTGGAAGCCATCGCCGCCGAACTGAACGTGCCTGTGTCGCGGCTGAAGGTGCTCCGGGACGTATCCGAGCAGTTCCCGCCCGACAAGCGGGTCCGCGCCGCGTGGTCGACGCACCGAGACTGCCGCAAAAAGAAGGACAAGCTCAAAGACGGCATGGTCTGGTCGCGCACCACCGACAACCTGTCGGTGCAGGAGCGAGTCGATCTGGTCCGCAGGCTGCTGTGGGACCCCGAAGTTAAAAAAATCATCGACGCCGAGCTGACGAAGTCCCGCAGCGACCGCCGCAACGCGCGGTTCCGCGTGGTTCACGATGACCTAGCCCGTGAACGCAAATTGGTGGAGGCGCTGCGCCGCGACATGATCACCGCCAAGCGCCCGTTCGAGGCATCGCTGGACGCGGAGCTGGATCTGCTCAAATACGCCGAGTACGTGTACGCCGTCGTCGTTTCGTTCGATCAGATGGACGCAGCGGGCCAGGCCCGCGTTGTCCACGGGCTGCGCCGCCTGCAGGAGCAGATGGATGTGGCCTTCGACAAAATCGAACCGCTGCGTTCACCCGCCCCCATCGACCCCATCACCATCGACGGTGAATCTTGGCAGCCTCAGTCTGGGCGAGAACTCGACTCGCGAGTTTCCTCAGTCCAGTGATCGCTGCCAACCAAAAGGACCGGCCCCCAGGAGTTGTCTGGGGGCCGGTTCTGTCACTGCCCAGTATTACCGTGTCCAGGCCCACGATGTCGCCGACGACGTCGCTGTTGGCCGTACCCCAGCCATCTTACTCGGCAGGAACACGCATTACCTCATGCACGAGTTCGTCGAAGTCTCGGAGGCGCTTCTGCCTCATGAGCCGGTTGAAGGTTTGGCCAGGGGACCAGCGATCGGGGTATCTTCTTCCCTCTGCTACAGCGGCAATCGATGCGGACAGCGCAGCCAGATCGAGGTGATAGACGAAGTCGACAGCGCCCGAACCGTCAGCGAGGATGCGCAACATCGCTGGCCGTGGCTCTATGGTGATCACACCGAAGTGCGGCATCCGACCGCGCCGCTGGGCGACCAGCTTGTTCCCCTGCGATACGCAGTCCTGTGCGCGGTCAGTTCTAAGAGACCATTTTGACGAGAGCGCAATCGCAAGTTCGTCCAACTCGCCCTCGCGTGGGATCGCAACCGAGACATCGATCCTCAGCAGCGACTCCGTTGGCATCTGCTCCACCAAGTCATCGACGAGAGCCGCCTGCTGGTCGACGCTCGTTATGAGCCTGTCAAGGTCCCTCTCGATACGCGTTCGCGCCCGACCCAAGTCGGCCGCCCGAATACGCTCGCTCAGGTCTGCAACCGTGGGCCGCAGGTCCTCAAAGGTGTTCTGGAAGCTGGGGAAGACATCTAGATGCGCATACTGACTGAACTCGCGGGCAGACCTTCCACGTTCGATGTGAAGCTCGGGACGCAGCGCCTTCAGGTGTGTGACGATCTCTGCTTCCAGTTCGTTGCCGGGATCCGCTGGCGCGATCTTGTCCCTTGGCACTCCGAGTGTCTCCAATAATGCACGTCCGAGTTCGACCGATAGAGAGTCGTGGGCGTCTGACATGTTGGGTTTGTTCGAAGGTATGTCGGGGTGGTCCTCATCAAGAGGCCGATAGCCGCACAGGGTGTAGGTGAAAGGAGCGGGCACGCGCCCGACATTGCCGGCAATTGCCGGCAATTCGGGCACGACACGTCCACCTCAACCAGAAATAGTTGCTCCTCGGCACCCGTTTGCGCGAGTCGAAAACCGCCCAGTCACCCCAGGCTGCGGCGGATGTGCTTGGCAACGGCGGACGCGAGGCCGACCGGTACGGCATTGCCGATCTGCTTGGCGATCTCGATCTTTGATCCGCACCACAGGTAGTTCTCCGGAAAGTCCTGCAGTTGGGCGGCCTCGAGGTGGGTGATGACTCGGTTGGCGCGGCGGCGAGCATCGGCCCGATCCCATTGCGGGTGAAGGTACTGGCCCTTTTCGGGCTTGAAGAACTCGGTGCGGATGGTCAGCGATGGCGCGTCCCAGCGCATGCGCCCCATGACATCGGTCGTCCCCGTCGGCTTGTTTCGCCAGCAGTTGGGAAGCAGTTCGTCGGGCAGGTCGAAGCGGCCCCCGCCAGGAGGGATGCAGTCGTAGCGCAGCAGTGATAGCTCGCGAGGGTTCCGACCGAAGTGCAAGTCAAGCCACTTGAACTGGCCGGCAACATCCTCGCCGAAGTAGGTTGTGCGAGCTTGCGGCAGCGAGGTTGTAACAGGACGTTCTGGAAGCTTGCCGATGCGGTCGCGCACCGTCACCCAGGGCTTGAGCCGACCAGTCGCTACCCGCGCGTGCGTAGGTTTTGGCAGCTCGATGCGCCCCACTCGCGATCCGATGACGATTGTGCGCGGACGGCGCTGTGCGACGCCGTAATCAGCAGCTAGCAGCACGTTGTGTGACAGTTCATAATCCCTGATCATGCCGCTTCGTGCTTCGTGTAGCAGCAGCTGGAACTCGGCGCTGCTCTTGAAGCGGTCAACGTTCTCGATGACGAAGACTTTTGGACGCACCCGCTCGACGACCTGCAGGTAACTCTTCCAGAGCTGATTACGCGGATCGTTGACATCGCGACTTCCAAGGTTGGAAAAGCCCTGGCATGGCGGTCCCCCGATGACGATGTCGGCTTTCGGTAGGTCCGACTTGAGCCGGTCGTTGATATCGCCCCAGTAGATGTGGTCCTCGCCAAAGTTGGCCGCATACGTAGCAGCAGCGTGCAAGTTCCATTCGACAGCCAGGACGGGCCGAAAGCCGTGTCGGACAAACCCCGTCGTCATACCCCCGCACCCGGCGAAGAGATCGATCATGGTCAGGGTTCTCGTCACGCAAGTGATGTTAGGGAGCTGGACCGACAGATCGGCCCCGGCACGCCGGTCCTACGCTTGGACGCGTGGTCGAGTCGTGGGCGTCGTCGGCTGGAGTGCGGGCGAGCATGCAGGCCAACAAGGGCAGGGACACTAAGCCAGAAATGGCTCTGCGGTCGGCCGTCCATGCGCTCGGACTTCGCTACAAGGTCTCGTCCCAGCCGCTCAAAGGTGTCAGGAGGACCGCTGATCTGGTGTTCACAAGGGCCAGGGTCGCCGTATTTCTCGACGGCTGCTTTTGGCATGGATGCCCGGAGCACCATACGGTGGCGGTCACGAACGCCCCGTTCTGGGCGGAGAAGGTGGCAAAGACCATCGAGCGTGACCGTGACACTGACCAGCGTCTCGCTGAGGCTGGATGGATAAGCCTCCGCATCTGGGAGCATCAGGACCCCAGCCAGGCTGCCCTGAAGATTCGTGAGGTTGTAGTGAAGCGCCTGCAAGAGCAGGTGCACTGACGTTGGCATCTTCGCGTGTCCTGCGGCAGGC
The DNA here is from genome assembly GCF_057473785.1 of Mycobacterium sp. TH-M103. Lineage (NCBI taxonomy): Bacteria > Bacillati > Actinomycetota > Actinomycetes > Mycobacteriales > Mycobacteriaceae > Mycobacterium > Mycobacterium sp. TH-M103. The sequence continues at coordinate 19,641 of NZ_JBYCLG010000069.1, read as the reverse complement.
ATCCCTACAAACCTGAGATGCTCCAGGCCATGCTCGACCCGGACTCCCCTCGCGATGGGGGAATTCCCTGGTGGAAATTGCTGACATATCCGGGCACAAGGCGGCGATTCGGCGGCCCTTCGAAGCTCGCTGCCTACCTGTACTTCAACGTCGGAATCGGAACGACGTTCCGACTACAGGACCTACGGGCGCACTTAACGTTGGTGACGTGACTGTCATCCAGCCCCCGGAGCCTGTTGTGCTCGACCACCCCGGAGTGGTTCGTTTTGCGGTGGGCAGCGAAACCGGGCAACGTTCGCATTCGTGGCGAGTCGAGGGCGTCACGAACGCATCGGGCCACGATGACATCTACGTCGGCACCCGACGAACAATGAATCTCGTCAAGATGAGCCTGCACGACGCCAAACCGCCGAGATACCCTGAGCCCGCGACGGTATTCACTTGGGACGAGCAAGACCCCGACACCAATCAGCGGACACGCAAAATGAGCTTGGCTCCAGGGCGAACTGCGCCCCTCATCCGAGGATGGCGCCGCGAACTTACAATCGCGACACCAAGCACGACCTTCGGCGCCTTTGCCGAAACACCGCCCTTGAAAGGTGAAGTCATCCAGTGGTGGACGCCGCCAGAACACCCTTGGCACTTGTCATTCCACCTGTACATCGGTGACGCTGGTTACCCCATACCCAACATAGGCAACCACGTCGGCGATGTGTGCCAGATGCAGCTAGCCAATGGGCGGCGCCTATGGATAGTCGCCCAATGCGAGCCAATGGACGATGTTGTTACTCAGGCGGTCCAGGAACACGTCGCGAGCTTGCCAGCGGACCCCGACCTCGTGCATCCCTTCACACTGATCAAGAACGGCGACCAGGTGCCGGTCCTACTCGATCTCGCCGCGACCGTTCGTCCACACGACTAAACAGGCTTCAAGGTCCGACAATCTCGGGTTGCGCGGCGATCTTTAGCTGCCGTGGTCGTACACCTCGCCGAATTGACGCTCGATCCAAAGCAGGTGAAACACTTCGTTGACGCGAACGCCGAGCATCGGCAGATTGCCCATGTAGCGGAAGGCCATGAACCTCTCTTGGTCAGAGAACTTCGGTGGCACCGGGGCGCGTATCTCGTCTCTCGGGATCCATTCAGTCCCTGCACCCTTCCGGCCCGCTTGATGAATGTCGGCCCAACGCAATTTGGCGCACCGATGGAGGGCGAGAGCGAGTTGGGCCTGCTTGTCCTTGTCGCCAAGAGCATGGATGTCGTAGCCATGCACCAGATGGTGGAGGCAAAAGATGGGCGTGCCCTTGTTGGAGTCCTTGGGGGGGCCTTCTGGCGGCGTGAGACTCTCTGCCGATCCCCTTGGCTTGCTCGCCTTCTGACGAGCTTTCCTATCCGGCAACGTTATTTTTGGAACGCCAGGCGAAGTAGTCCCGAATCTCGTCTTTCGGGATCACGATGTGGCGCTCGTCTTCATTGAAGTGATCGGACCACGGCGATTCTGCATGTGTCATGTTCCGCAGCTTCCAGGCAGCGATGCCGCCGTAGGTGTTCCACACCTTTGCGAGGAACTGACTGGTCGCGGAATCGACATCGTCCCATTCAAATGGGTCGTCGTCCGCCAAGCTCACAGGGGCCGACCTGAAGTCCTTGAAGGCACGGTAGACGGAAGGCACCACTGGGCCGTGCGACCAAGCCTGGATATCTTCGTCGAACAGCGGCCGACCATGCACAGCGAGATGATGTCCCTGCGCGTAGTAGAGAAGCTTTTGCAGCTTCAAGTTCGACAGGTCGGCATCTTCAGCGTCCGCCCAGTCAACGAACCACTTGGCGATTACCATCGCCGAATACGTGTCTGCCATGACCCTCGCCTCCCTTCTGTGGATACGTCGTGGTTGATGCTGTGGGTACATTTGGCCTTCGAGGTGTGTATACACCAACGGTACGACATGGGGTCACCGATTCGAGGCCGGTGACGCGCGACGTGGCAAGCCAAGACCTGAGTTGACATGTTGTCCATCTGGGCTACACCCATAGTGGACAGTCGCCGCACCCGCTTGGCACTGTCAAATTAAACCCCGTTCCGCCATTGATTGACACTCGTCTATCAACATCATAGGGTCTAGTTTGACGGTTTGGTTTGCAGTCGAGCCAGGAGGACGGCATGGGCGAGCGAGTCGGATACCAAAGGGTCAGCACACTGGGGCAAAATGCAGAACGCCAGCTCGATGGCGTCGCGGTTGACAAGACGTTCAGCGATAAGGCCAGCGGTAAAGACACCAACCGCCCCGAGCTGGCACGCGCTCTCGAGTATCTACGCGAGAGTGACACGCTGGTTGTTCACTCGATGGACCGCCTGGCCCGCAACCTTGAGGACTTGCGCCGTACCGTCAGAGAACTTACCGGCCGTGGCGTCAAAGTCGAGTTCGTAAAAGAGTCGCTGACTTTTGCCGGTGATGACTCGCCGATGAATACGCTACTGCTGTCAATGCTCGGTGCGGTCGCTGAGTTTGAACGCTCCCTGATCCTCGAACGGCAGCGCGAGGGGATTGCCCTCGCTAAGGCCGCTGGCAAGTACCGGGGCCGCAAACCGTCGCTGACGGATGCTCAAGTTCACGAGCTGCGCGCGAGACTGGCTGGCCGCGAGTCTGTTACGTCACTGGCGAAGGAGTACGGGATAAGCCGTCAGACCGTTTACAACTACAAGACCGGCCTAATAGAGGCGTCTCAGCGCAGACCCAGCTCCCTCAACAGCGCCAGCTCCTTGGCGAAGGGCGGCTCCCTACGCGCCCTTCGGATTGGCTTAGCTACTGGCCGTGGGGTTCCCCCGTCGCCATCGTCGTACCGCACGTAGGGCCTAATGGGGGAACCTGATCGCCCCTCACGCCATCGCCGATAATGCGATGTACAAAGGCCTCGGGAGTGGGCGCGCCTGCCGCAGTCGGTTTGTTTGCAACACTTCATCGCCTATCCAATCTCCTTGGAACGCCAGTGCCCGCAGGCGTTGTCGCCGTGCCGTGCTGGCCGTACGCGCTGTGCCAGTTGTGCCAGTTATGCAAAGTGGCACAACGTGTCCCGGTGGTACGCACACATGCCCATGCCCAAACCCGGCTCGCAATGCCATCCCCTCGGCCAGCGGTCAGCAGACCAGCAACGCGCCGCGAACTGGGCCGATGGGAACTCGACAAAGAGAGCCCCTGCGACCGGCATGGACGGTCGACGTTTTCCGACCACCGGATGCCAGCTACTTCGCATTCCCACCGTCGCCCCCCGGGCGCATAGCAGCAGGTCAGTGCAGTGACCATGGTTGCCTGGGGTACACCCCCTGCCGCGCAGCGGCCGGGACACCCCGTGCAAATACCTCTCTCTCCCTCCGGCGAAAATCCGGTCGGACTTATGCAAATGCAATTCGGTTCTAGATACCGGCGGTGCCGTGCTGAAACATGTCGTCGTCGTTCACGCGTGCACGCGGTCTGCCAGTTCGCAGATGCGTTCGTAGATGGCTCTAATCCAGTGAGCGGCATGGAGGCGGTGCTGCTCCCACTCTTCGCTCAGGTCAGGACCTTCGGGCAGTGAAGGGGGGATGTATTCGATGCCAAGCCATTCCGCGATTGGACTAGGGTCACCCAGGCGGGCCAGATACTGGAAGCAACGCTTACGGTCCCGGCGGTCCGTGCCGGTCAATGCCTCTTCCACGCGGGCCGTGTATCGGCTCTTGTGGCTCATGCGCTTTCCCTCTCTGCGGCAAAGGCGTAGAACGCCTCCGTGTCGTCGTATTCGGCGTCGGCGAAGGTGTTGGGTTCGGTGCCAATTGTATTGGCCCGGAGGGGGTGTGGGCCGGGTCGGGATTCGGGTGCATCCGGCCAGTCATCTGTTCCCCCTTCCTTGCGCCGCGATAGCGGCCTGGGGGCATCCCATCCGGGGTCGCAGTTGTCCAGCTCTTTCCATCTAGGGTCGTTGTCCCAGCGGGAAGCGAGCGAAGGATCTGATATAGACGGATCTGATGTAAACGGATCTGATACAGGATCTGGTAGGTGCTCACCAGTGAGCGGTAGGTCGGCCCAATTTGAGCGGTAGGGCTGCTCGGATTGAGCGGTAGGTGCCTCAGATTGAGCAGTAGGCTTCCGCTCACCAGTGAGCGGTAGGTCAGGCAGTGTGAGCGAGTACACGGACGCTAGGGCAACAGCACCGACATTGTGGCCGCGCGACTCCTGCACGACGTACCCGTTCTTCTCTAGCCATTTAAGATGCCGCCGCACGGTGCTCTCACCCATGCCGCAGTCAGTAGCCAGTCGGGGGATGCCCGGGTGGGCGTTGCGTCCGTTCTCGTCGGCGTAGTCGGCCAGTACCCGCAGCACCAATTGCGGGGCGGTCGCGAGCCCGCGTAGGCCTTTGAGGTAGGCGAACTTGCAGAACCTGTTGCCGATCAACGGATGCCGCCGCGCGCCGAGCGAGTGAGCTGGTCCTGTAGCCATGAGTCGATGTCCAGTTTCGGGTAGTACACACGCCCCACGATCTTGTAGCTGCGCGGGCCGCGATTCTCTCGCCTCCACATGTCGAGTGTGCGCGGACTGACCTTCAAGTAGGCCGCCGCTTCCTGTCTCGTGAGTCGGTCCATAGGTCTGCTCCCCGTATTACTGGTGCTACTAAGAGATGGCGTATTCGCCTGTGACGCAATTTATCTCGCCTACCTTCAAGTTTATCGCACTTTTCTCAGCAGGGATTCGTGCTGGTCAGCCAGTTGTGCCACATGACGGTACGTTGGCACAACTGGCACAACTGAGAATCTTCCGTTTTCCGGGAACCGGAAGGTGTTTCACTTGAACCATGACAGCAGCACCCGTCGGAGCGCCCCGGCTATACAGCGTTCCCGAAGTCTGCGAACTGCTCCAATGCGACTCGGAGGACTGGCTGAAAGACCGTGTGCGCTCAGGCCTTTTCCCTGCGCGGCGCGTCTGCCGTCACCTACGTTTCTCTGTGGATGACATTAAGGCCATCATCGCGGCGTGCGCGGTCGCCAAGGACAACGACCTGCCCGTCCCGACGTCACGCCAGCGCCGCCAGAATGCGGTCGTCGGCGTCCCCGGCGACGTGGGCGTAGGTCGACAGCGTGATCGACACGTTCGAGTGTCCTAGCCGCTTTGAGACGGCAACAATCGGTATGCCTGCGTCGATCAGCCGGGAGGCGTGCGTGTGCCGCAGATCGTGCAGCCCAGGCCTGCGGTGCTTCGGTAGCCCGCTCTTGGCCATTGCCTTAATCCACACGTTCTTGCGGAAGCTGTCCGCGTTGACCGCGTAGCCCGTGTCGTTGGTGAACACCAACGCCCGCGACAGGTCCAGCTTTTCCAGCACGGCGGGCGACACCGCTATCGTCCGTTCGCTGGCTGAGGTCTTGGCGGCTCCCAGATCGAACGGGCGGTTTCCCTGGGCATCGGCTCGTCTGCTGTAGGACTTGTTGAACGTCACCGTCCCGGCACCAATGTCGGCGGGGGTTAGTGCCAGGGCTTCCCCGATCCGGCATCCAGTGGCCAAGAGGAACTCAATCAGCACACGGTGCCGCTCGGGCACTGCCGCCACCACTTGGGCCGCCTCGTCGCGTGACAGGAACACTGCCTGCTTGCCGGGTTGGCGGCGCGGGAGGCGCACCCCCGGGCCGCCCGAGCGCGACGCCTTCCGCGCCGGGTTGGCAATCAGCTCACCGCGACCAATAGCGGCCGACAGCGACGCCTTTAGGACCATGTGGGCCTGCTGGATCGACCGGCCCGCAATGGTCAAGCCGTTAAGCCACGACTGCACATCATCGACCGTCAGCTCGGCGATGGGCACCTCACCCAGCACGGGGTTGATGGTGTGCTTCGCAATGATGCGGTACTTGTTGGCGGTGTCCAGTGAGGGGCGAGTGGCGGCGTAGCGTTCCAGCGTGGCAGCCACCGTCGGCGAGGTCGGTGCTACCGGCTGCGGCGCGGTCCTGCCGACCCGCTCCAAGGCTTCAGTCACCCCGAGCGCGTCAATCAGCCTGACGAATTTCTCAGCGCTGCGGCGGTCCGGGAATGTGACCGCCCCGGCGCTGCCGTCGGGATGCCTGTAGCGGACCTTCTGCCCGTCTGGGAACCGGTTGCTCGCCCGGGGTGCGATGGATGCCATGACGGGGACGATACCACGATCCTGTGTCCAATGGTGTGTCCAATTCTTCTACAGCGCAGTTCAGACTAGATAGACGTACCCCTAAATAATCTACGACCGTCGCCGGGGTCATGCCAGGGCCGCGGCCTCCCGTAAGGTCGGCAATATGGCCGACCCCGACGCCGCCGTTCAGGAACTCCTCCGAGACGCGTTCACCCGGCTGATCGAACACGTCGACGACCTCACCGGCGGCCTCACCGACGAGGTTTCCGCCTATCGCCCCACCCCGAGCGCCAACAGCATCGCCTGGCTGCTCTGGCACAGCGCGCGCGTGCAGGACATCCAGCTGGCGCACGTGGCCGGCGTCGAGCAGGTGTGGACCCGCGACGGGTGGGTGGACCGGTTCGGCCTGGACCTGCCGCGCGACGACACCGGCTATGGCCACGGCGCCGACGAGGTGGCCAAGGTCCGCGCCCCGGCCGGCCTGCTCTCCGGGTATTACCACGCGGTGCACAAGCTGACCCTCGAATACATCGCCGGCGTCACGGCCGACGAGCTGGCCCGCGTCGTGGACACCAACTGGGATCCGCCGGTGACGGCCGGCGCCCGGCTGGTGAGCATCCTCGACGACTGCGCCCAGCACCTGGGCCAGGCCGCCTACGTGCGGGGGATTCAGTAGGTTCGTTGCCGTGCGGTTCGCGGTGACGGCGCTGTTGTGGCTGGCCACCACCGTGGCCCTGGGCGTGGCCGTCCCCGCGGCATGGGCGCAGGTCCACGTCGTCGACGAGCGCGGATTCGCCGCGCTGGCCCACAAGGCTGCGGCCGACCCGCGGCTGCAGTCGGCGATGGCCGACGAACTCGCGACCCGCACGATCGCGCTGATCGCCGCCCGCGGCGGGGGGCGCTACCGGGTCGACGGTCCCCGGGTGCACGCCGCCGCCGCCGCGTTCACGGCGGGCCCGGCCTTTCCGCCGCTGTTCGCCCAAGCGAACAGGGCCGCGCACGCCTGGGCGTTCACCGACCCGCGCTTCGGGCGGGCCGGCACCGCGTGGGCCGTCGACGTGTCGCCGATGCTGCGCGACGGTGCGCTGGCGCAGTTGCTGGCCGACTACCGCGTCACGGTGCCCGCGGACCTGACCGTGGCGCTGACGCAGGCGGGACCGCCGCTGCGGCAGGGCCAGCTGAGCCGGCTGTCCACCTGGGGGCCCTGGCTCAGCATCGGCGCGGCGGCGCTGGCCGTGGTGTGCGCCCTGCTGACGCTGGCCGCCGCGCGTCGCCGCGGCAAGGCGCTGACGAGCTTGGGCGTGTCCGCGCTGCTCGTCGGCGCGGCCGGCTGGGCCGGCACCGAGGTCGCAGGCCGGCGCGTCGACGGCGCGCTCCGGCGCGGCGGCGGCGACATCCGCCGGGTCGCCGAGGCGATGGTCGCCTACGCCGAGGCCGGGGTGCGCCTGTGGCTCGACGTGACGCTGCTCGCCGGCGTCGCGCTGGTGGTGCTCGGCGTGCTGGTCGCGATGGCGGGCAGCCTCGTGCGGAAGGGCGGCTAGCCGAAGGTGAACGAAAAGACTTGCAGGCCTTGGCTGACCGACATGTCCAACCGGTCGCGGTGGGCGGTCGGGTCGGACACGATCTGGTGCAGCGTGGGCGGCCCGCCGATCGGCGTCGTGGTGGTCGCGCCGTCGCGGGTCACGGCTATGCTGCCGGTGCCGCCGACGACCACGTACACGTCCTTGCCGGTGTAGTTGAGCCGGACGGCGGCGTCCTCGCTCTCGGCGGTGGCGCCCTGGTCGTCGATGGTCCAGCGGCCCCGCAGGGCGAAGCGGTCGTCGGGCAACGTTGCCGGGAAGCCGAATGTGGCGGTTCCGGAGTCGTATCGGCCGGCGCCGCCGTAGTAGATGGCCTTGCCCGCGCCCAGGTAGGTCTCGGGCGTCAGCCTGGTGCGCGGCGTGTCGTCGGCCGCGCCGGAGGCCGGGGGCAGCCGGACGCCGGGGTCGGCGGCCACCAGCAGCCGACGGATCAGCTTCTCGGTGCCGTCGTAGTCGCCCTCGCCGAACTTGGTGTGCCGCACGTTGCCGTCGGCGTCGATCAGGTACTCGGCCGGCCAGTACAGGTTCTGGTAGTTGTTCCACGTCGCGTAGTCGTTGTCCAGGGCGACGGGGTAGGTGATGTGCAGCGCGTCGGCGCCGCTGGCCACGTTGGCGGGTACCCGCTCGAAGGCGTACTCGGGGGTGTGCACGCCGATCACCACGAAGCCGTCGCCGCGATAGCGTTCGTACCAGCCGACGACGTGGGGGATGGCGCGCTGGCAGTTGATGCACGAATACGCCCAGAAGTCGATCAGGACCACCTTGCCCCGCAGCGAGGCGAGGTCGATTGGCTTGCCGTCCGGGGTGTTCAGCCAGCCCGTGATCCCGGTCAGCGCCGGCGCCGGCCCGCACTCCTGCAGCCGGTCGGCGCCCTCGATGCAGTCGGCCAGCCGCCCCTTTGCGCCACCCGGGTCGAGCTCTCGACGAATGTTGTTGGCGCCCAGGCCCTTCTGCATGGCGCTCGTGTAGTCGGGGATGGCGCGCTGCAGCATCGCCGGCAGGTTGAAGACCAGCGCCACGGCCAGCACGATCATCGTGAGCCCGCCGGCGACCCGGATCGCGCGCTGCCGGCGGCGGAACGCGGCGACGCGCTCGGCCACGCGCCGGCCGGCCAGCGCGAAGACCAGCAGCGGCAAGGCGGTGCCGATGGAGAACATCAGCGTCAGGACGAGGACCGGCGCGCCGATCGACGCGGTGCCCCCCGCCACCACGATGGCGGCCAGCACCGGGCCCGCGCACGGCACATACAGCGCGCCCAGCGTCAACCCGAGCCCGAATCCGCTTCTCCGGGAGGCGAATCGGGGTTGCGGTAGGCGCGCGAACGGCCGTTCGATCAGCTGCTGCAGCGGCGGAAAGATCAATCCCAGGCCGATCAGGGTCAGGATCACCAGGGCGGCCCACCGGATCGCGTCCTGCGGCAGGTGCAGCGCCGACAGCAGCGCCGAACCGGCCAGGGTGACCGCGCCGAAGCTGCAGACCAGGCCCGCTATCACCAGATACGGCCGGGCGGAGGACCTTTCGCCGGACGTGTCCACGCCGGAGAAGAACACCACCGGAAGCACCGGCAGGATGCACGGCGAGATGCCGGTGATCAGGCCGCCGAGGAACCCGATGAGCGCGATCGTGTCCATCGCGGGGCTAGTCGCTGTAGGCGTACGAGCGGTCCGGCGCGGGGGGCCGGACCGGGACCCGGGGCGGCCGTGACCGCACCCGGATGGGCCACCAGAACCAGCGTCCCAGCAGCGCGGCGATGGCCGGGGTCATGAAGGCGCGCACGATCAGCGTGTCGAACAGCAGGCCCAGGCCGATGGTGGTGCCCACCTGCCCGACCACTCGCACGTCGCTGACGACCATGGACGCCATGGTGAACGCGAACACCAGCCCCGCGTTGGTGACGACCTTGCCGGTGCCGCCCATGGAGCGGATGATGCCGGTGTTCAGCCCGGCGCCGATCTCCTGTTTGAACCGCGACACCAGCAGCAGGTTGTAGTCCGACCCGACGGCCAGCAGCACGATGACCGACATCGCGATCACCAGCCAGTGCAGCTGGATGCCCAGGATGTGCTGCCAGAACAGCACCGACAACCCGAAAGAGGAACCCAGCGACAGCGCGACGGTGCCGACGATGACCGCGGCGGCCACGAACGCGCGGGTGATGATCAGCATGATGATGAAAATCAGGCACAGCGAGGAGATTCCGGCGATCACCAGGTCCCATTTGGCGCCTTCGGAGATGTCCTTGAACACGGCCCCCGTCCCGCCGAGGTAGATCTTGGCGGCCTCGAGCGGGGTGCCCTTCAGCGACTCCTCGGCCGCGGTCTGGATCTTGTCGATGCTGGCGATCCCCTCGGCCGATGCCGGGTCACCGCGGTGCAGGATGATGAACCGCGCGGCGTGCCCGTCGTCGGACAGGAAATTGTTCATCGCCCGCTTGAAGTCCTTGTTCTTGAACACCTCCGGCGGCAGGTAGAACGAGTCGTCGTTCTTGGCGGCGTCGAAGGCATGCCCCATCGCGGTGGCGTTGTCGCTCATCTGGTCCATCTGGTCGAAGATGCCCGCCATGGTGCTGTGCATGGTCAGCATCATGGTGCGCATGTTGACCATGGTCTCGATCATGGGCGGGAACTGGGCGATCATCTGCGGCATCAGCCGGTCGAGCTCCTTGATGTCGCCCACCAGAGTCGTCAATTGGTCGGTGATCTCGTCCACGCCGTCGACGGCGTTGAAGACCGACCGGATCGACCAGCAGACGGGGATGTCGTAACAGTGCCTCTCCCAATAGAAATAGCTGCGGATCGGCCGCCAGGTGTCTTCGAAGTCGGCGATCTCGTCGCGCAGCTGATTGGTGATCTGCTGCATCTGTTCGGTGTCCCCGACCATGCGGTGGGTGGTGGCGACGAGTTGGGTCATCAGGTCGTACATCCGCCGCATGGTGGCTATCGTCTTGGCCATCTCGTCGGCCTGGGTGAGCATGTCGTTCATCCGGTCGCGCTGGTATTTCATGTTCTGCAGCTGACCGGCGTTCTGCATGCTGAGCTGAAACGGGATCGAGGTGTGGTCCAGCGCGGTCCCGTCGGGGCGGGTGATCGCCTGCACCCGGGAGATTCCCGGCACCCGGAAGATGCCCTTGGCCAGCCGGTCCAGGATCAGGAAGTCGGCCGGATTGCGCATGTCGTGGTCGGTCTCGATCATCAGGATCTCCGGCTTCATCCGGGCCTGCGAGAAGTGGCGGTCGGCGGCAATGAAGCCCGCGTTGGCGGGAATGAAGGTAGGCAGGTAGTTGCGGTCGTTGTAGTTGGCCTGGTAGCCGGGCAGGGTCAGCAGGCCGACGAGGGCGACCGCGCACGTGACGGCCAGGATCGGTAGCGGCCAGCGCACCACCGCGGTCCCGACCCGCCGCCAGCCCCGCACCTTGAGCAGCCGCTTGGGGTCGAACACCCCGAACCGGCTGCCCACGGTCAGCACCGCCGGCCCCAGCGTGAGCGCCACCGCCACCGCCACCAGCATCCCCACCGCGCACGGCACGCCCAGGGTCTGGAAGTACGGCATCCGCGCAAAGCTCAGGCAGAACGTGGCCCCGGCGATGGTCAGGCCCGAACCCAGGATGACGTGGGCGGTCCCCCGGTACATCGTGTAGAACGCCGTCTCGCGGTCCTCGCCGGCCTGGCGGGCCTCCTGGTAGCGGCCGATGATGAAGACCCCGTAGTCGGTGCCGGCCGCGATCGCCAGCGAGGTGAGCAGGCTGACCGCGAAGGTGGACAGCCCGATCAGCCCGGTGTGCCCGATCAGCGCCACCGCACCCCGCGCCGCGGTCAGCTCGAAACCGACCGTGACCAGCAGCAAGAACACCGTGAGCGGCGAACGGTAGACGAACAGCAGCATCACCAGGATCACCCCGACCGTGGTCAGCGTGATCTTGGCCATCGACCTGTCGCCGCTGTGGTGCAGGTCCGCGGCCAGCGCCGACACGCCGGTCACGTAGGCCGTGAGCCCCGGCGGCGAGGGCACGCTGTTGACGATCTTGCGGACGGCCTCGACGGACTCGTTGGCCAGCGGCTCGCCCTGGTTGCCGGCCAGGTTCACCTGGACGGTCACGGCCTTGCCGTCGTTGCTCTGCGCGCCCGCCGCCGTCAGCGGATCCCCCCAGAAATCCTGGACGCTGAGCACGTGCGTCTTGTCCTGCCGCAACTTGCGGATCATCTCGTTGTAGAACCGGTGAGCGTCGTCGCCGAGGGGCTGGTTGCTCTCCAGCACGATCATCGCCGAACTGTCGGTCTCCCCCTCCTTGAACACGTGGCCGATGCGTTTCAGCGCCACGAACGACGGCGCATCGGACGGGCTCAGCGACACCGACCGCTCCTGCCCGACGTCCTCCAGCGACGGGACGACGACGCTCAAGAGGGCGGCGACGGCGATCCAGAACAGGATGATCGGCACCGCCAGGGTGTGGATCATCCTGGCCAGGAAGGGCCGGTCGGTGTGGGTGGCGTCGGCCGGCCCGGGGACCGGGGCGCTCACGCGGACTTCACCAGGCAGAAGGTGTAGGCGTTGACCTCGTGGGAGACGCGCTCGGCTTTGACCTCGCCGTCCACCGTGATCCGGCAGCCGAGGGTGTCGCTATCACCTTGCGCCACAAGGTTTCCCATTACCGCGGCCTTCGTGGTGCTGATGTGCAGGGACCACGGCAACGAAGCCCCGTCGACGCGTTGCGGGTCGCCGTTGACGTCGAAGTAACTGATGTCCGCGACGGCCCCGGGCGGGCCGAAGACCTCGTAGGTGATCTGTTTCGGGTTGAACGGCTTCGGGCTCTCCAGGTTGCTGTCGGCGTAGGACGGGCGCTTGGTGGAGCCGAAGTAGCCGTGGACCCGGTACACGATGAATCCCCCGACGAGCACCACCGCCAGGACCACCAGCGGAATCCAGGTCCGCGAGAGCAACTTGAAGATCGGAGTCCCCTTCACCGTCGGCATTCCGGCCGGGCGGACCGGGTCCGCCCGGCCGCTCGAGCACGCTTCCACTGCGGATCGCCGCGTCGCGCCGGCCGCCCCCGATCCCGGTGGTGGGTCAGCCGTAACACAACCAAGGCTTACCTAAGTAAATCACGGTGCCGTAAGCCTGGGGCGGACGGTCGACCTCTTCCCTCGCGCCCCTGAAGTGTAAGGCGTATCACGTGCGTAACGCGAAGCCGCGAAAGCCGGTCAACACGTCGCACGGCGTGCGCCGCGTGCGGGGGCCGGCCGGGATCAGTCAAATCACTCACACCTGTGCTCTGCGGCTTCACGCGCGCCGAGGGCGGCATGCGATCCGGCGCGGCGGGTGACACCCAGCTTCGGGAACAGCCGATACAGGTGCGCGCTGACGGTGCGCCCCGCCGTCGCGCTGGTGTAGCCGTTGCCGCCGCCACGGCCGCCGACGCCTCCTCCCGCCGCCGCGACGGCTCGCGCGGCGACGGGTCAAGCGTCGCGTGTGGCGGGCGGCCCGGGATCAGTCAAATGACGCAATCTCGGGGCCGTGCGGCCCCGGCGCTACCGGGGCTGCACGGGTGCGACGGCGAGCTTGGCGTTCACCAGGATCGTCGGCGCGTCCCCGTACTCGGACTGGGGGATGGCCGAGAAGTTGAAGTCGGCGATCGCGCCGGGGCGGAAGACCAGGCAGTGCGTCGAGCCGCCGAACTGGAAGTAGCCGAGTTCCTCGCCCTTGTCCACGTGGTAGCCGGGTTTGATGTGCTGGCCGATCAGGGTGGAGGACACCTCGCCGATGCCGACCGCCACCAGCGCCATCAGGCCGATGACGGGATTGTCGGCCTCGATGAGCAGGATCGCGCGCGCCGAGACGTGGGCCATGTAGGACTGGGAGTCCGGCGGCTTGAGGGCGTCCCAGCTCTTGGAGACCGTCTCCGAGAAGTAGGTGCCCGGCTGGACGAACGCCCGGACGATCGTCCCGGCCACGGGGCTGTGCCAGTGGTGATACTTCATCGCCGACAGGTACGCCTGGTAGACGGTTCCGCCGACGAACTGGTCCACCGACTCGTCGTTGGCCAGCATGTCGCACAGCGAGTACGGCTGGTGCTTGATCCAGAACCGGTCGCGATGCGCGATGTTGGTGGCGATGCGGTAGGGCGTCGACTCGCAGGCGCTGACGATCACGCTGTCGTCGTCCGGCGAGGCGACCGGCCGCTGGCCGTCCTTGAGGCGCCGGGTGAAGAAGTCGTTCCAGGATTTGAAGCCCCAGTGCTCGTCGTCGGGGTCGTGGACGAACTGCTCGATGCCCAGCGTGTGGCGCGCCTTCTCGGATTTCCAGCCCTTCGGGGAATCGTTGAGCACGTACAGCGAGTCGGGGCTGTCGAGGAACTCGCACCACGCGCCGAGGATCTTCTTGATCATCCCGTTGATCCGGGGGTCGCGGAACGCGGCGAAACCGGCCGGGGTGGTCGTCGCCCAGTCGAGGACCGCGCTCAGAGGGATGATCACCGCCTCGTCGCCGAACTCCGGGGCGATCGTGAGGACCTCGTTGATGAGACGCAGCATCTGGTCCACGTCGTGCAGGTGGCGGTTGCGGTATTGCTTGGTGCGCGGCACCTGGTCGATCATCTCGTTGACGTACATGTTCACGACGGGGTCGTCGTCGATGAGTTGCCTGAACTCCTTGAGCACCGGGTGCAACTCGGTCTGCTCGGCCTTGAGCTCGGCCCGCTTCCGGTGGCCGTGCAGCCACGACTCCAGCGTCTCGTGGTTCTCCGGCAGCCAGCCAGCCCGGCGGCGCACGTCCAGGTCAACATTCACATCGACATCATCGGCATTGATCGTCATGACGATCAGCCTTCCCCCGCCCCCGGCGGGTCAAACAGAATGCCTCGCGAACGACGCGGGCCGCGCTACCCGGGTTCGGTGGAAACCCTCAGCCCCAGTTCCACACCGACATGTCGCCGGGGGGGTAGTTGTTGCACACGTCGGTCGCCTTGGCTACGACGCCCTTGTTGTTGAAGAAGAGCTTCATGTGGTTGCGCCAGCCCCACCACAGCGGGTCGATCTGGTCGTAGAAGTGCTCGGAGTACTCTCGGCGCCCGGCCGGGTTCATGCCGAAGAACCAGTGCACCTTGTCCTGGGTCGCCTGCGCGTACTGCTGGTGGTTGTTGTAGTCGATCATGTAGCGCTCGTAGTACACCGGGCTGGTGTCCCGGGCGGCCGCCATGTACTGCTCGGCGTCGCAGGTGGTCGCGATCATCCGGCGGGGGATCGGGAAGTCTTCCGTGGAGTCGGCGGTGGCGGTCGTGGGGAAGACCACGGCGGCCAGGGCCAAAGCGAGTAAAACGGCGCCCGCACGCAGGCCAGAGCTCAGCCGAGACATAGTCGTTACCGTAGCACTTCCGGGGCACGGGCGTAGGGGCCCTTGGTCATATTCGTGACTTTTATAGTACAGCTCACTATCCATCGTTATCAGGGACGATGACGTGTGTGGGATCGGGCCGCAGCTCCGGCGGGGCCTGGCTGTAATCCCCGAACGGGCCGTCGCGGCGCTCGACGGCGGCCCGCACGCCCTCCGTCTCGGCGGTGCGGACGAAGTCGAGAGCCTCGGGGGTGTTGCGCATCAGCCCGTCGAGGATGCCGCCCAGCATCTGGGTGGACGCCAGGCCCATGTTCTCGTAGGCCTGGTTGACGATCAGTTTCTGCGCCCGCAACTGCGACAGCGGGATGCATGCCAGCTCGGCGGCGATCTCGGCGACGCGGGCCTCGAGGCGCTCGAAGGGCACCGCCTCGTTGATCAGCTCGACCTCGGCGGCCTGCACGCCGCTGAGCGGGCGGCCTGTCAGCGAGTGCCACTTGACCCGGGCCAGGCTGAGGCGATACAGCCACATCCCGGTCAGGTAGGCGCCCCACATCCGGGCATACGGGGTGCCGATCACCGCGTCCTCGCTGGCGATGACGATGTCGGCGCACAGCGCGTAGTCGCTGGCCCCGCCGACACACCAGCCGTGCACCTGCGCGATCACCGGCTTGGAGGCACGCCAGATGGCCATGAACTTCTGCGTCGGCCCGGTCTCGCGCGCGGTGACCATCGCGAAGTCCTTGCCGGGGTCCCACCGCCCGTCGGTCGTCATGGCCTCGCCCCAGTGTCGGAAGCCCCTGCCGAAGTCGTAGCCGCCGGAGAAGGCCCGGCCCGCGCCGCGCAGCACGATGACCTTGATGCCGTGGTCGCGTTCGGCCAGGCCCACGGCCGCCTCGATCTCGTCGGGCATCGGCGGGACAATGGTGTTGAGCTGCTCGGGGCGGTTCAGCGTGATGGTGGCCACCGGGCCGGCCGTGGTGTAGAGCAGGGTTTCGAAGCGGGGTGCCGGCTCGCCAGGTTTCATAGCCCGGCAGCCTACGGATCCGGCTGTCGATTCTCCGGCGTCGACGCGTAGATGCGGCCGTTGATCTTGAGGTACGGCGTGCTCAGGTAGGCCGAGAACACCACTATGGCCACGAAGACCGACGCCGCGAGGATACCGTTCGGCCAGATCTTGCCCACCCCGATCGCAAAGCAGACGATGCCGACGATCGAGGTCGTCCAGTAGTACCGCCGGCCCGCCCGGCGGTGGGTGATGTAGCGGAAGCGTGCCTGCGTTGCCCCGGCCGCGATGCCGATCAGGCCGGTCACCAGCAGCGTGAGTTCGATGCGTTCGATCGCTGACACGTCGATGATCCTATGTTCGGGGACCGGCGCCTGCGCGCCCACCGGACCAGCAGGGCGACGGCGACGGGCGGCCACGGCGGCCGGCGCGTACCTCTGGTAGCGCTGGACCGCGCGCCGATGTGGTCGCCGGCCGGGTGCCCGGCCAGCACCCAGAGGCGCACCCACGCGACGGCGCCCGACGGGGCAACTGGGCAGCAGGGTGCCCTCCGGGCGCGGTGGCTAACCGGAGGACCCGGGCAACGTGCGGTGCAGGAACGAATAGCTCAGCGCCGCCTTGAACGCCAGTTGCTCGTTGTCGGCCGCCCCGGCGTGTCCGCCCTCGATGTTCTCGTAATACCAGACCTTGTGCCCGGCCGCCTCCAGGGCCGCCGTCATCTTACGGGCATGGCCAGGATGGACGCGGTCGTCGCGCGTGGACGTGGTGATCAACACCGGGGGATAGCGCCGCGATGCCGAAATGTTTTGGTACGGAGAGTATTCGGAGATGAACTTCCAGTCGTCGGGATTGTCCGGGTCGCCGTACTCGGCCACCCATGAGGCGCCGGCCAGCAACAGGTGGTAGCGCTTCATGTCCAGCAGTGGCACGTCGCAGACCAGGGCGCCGAACTTCTCCGGGTACTTGGTCAGCATGATGCCCATCAGCAGCCCGCCGTTGCTGCCGCCGCGCGCGCCGAGCCGTTCCACCGTCGTGATGCCGCGGGCCACCAGGTCGGTTGCCACCGCGGCGAAGTCCTCGTCCACCTTGTGCCTGCCCTCGCGGATCGCCTGGGTGTGCCAGCCGGGCCCGTACTCGCCGCCGCCGCGGATGTTCGCCAGCACGTAGGTGCCCCCGCGGGCCAGCCACAACCGGCCCAGCACGCCGTTGTAGGCGGGCGTGTTGGCGGTCTCGAAACCGCCGTAGCCGTACAGCAGCGTCGGGCCAGGTCCCGGCGCGTCGGCGGGCCGCACTACGAAGTAGGGGATGGCGGTGCCGTCAGCCGATTCGGCGAAATGCTGTGCAACGTCGAAGTTTTCGGCGTCGAAAAACGCCGGTGCCGACTTGATCGCCTCGAGTGGTCCCGCGCCGGTGCCACGCATCAGCCGGGACGGGAAGACGAATCCGCTGGAGTCCAGGAAGAACTCGTCGCCCTTCCCGTCGGCGGCGGCGATCACCGTGTTGGTCGCGGCCGGGATGCCCGCCACGGGCTCGCGCCGCCAGGTGCCCGGCCTGGCGATCTCGACGCGGCTGGCCACGTCGGCCAGCGTCACGATCAGCAGGCGGTCCCTGGTCCAGGCGTAGTGATGCAGCGCGGTGTGCGCGTCGGGCTCGAACACCACCTGCAATTCGGCTGTGCCCGAGAGGAATCGGTCGTAGTCGGCCGCCAGCAGTGCCCCGGCGCGGTACGTCGCGGTGCCGTGGTACCAGTCGCTTCGCAGCTCGATCAGCAGCCACTCGCGGTGTACCGACACGCTCGCGTCGGTCGGCGCGTCGATGCGGATCAGTTCCGGTCCGCGCAGTTCGTAGATCTCCTCGTTCCAGAAGTCGACCGCCCGTCCCAGCAGGGTGCGCTCGAACCCCGGGGTGCGGTCCACCGAGGCGGAGACTCGCACGTCGGTGGCCGCGCCCTCGAAGACGGTTTCCGCGTCGGCCAGCGATGTGCCCCGGCGCCAACGCTTGACCACCCGCGGGTATCCGGACTCGGTGAGCGAGCCGGCGCCGAAGTCGGTGCCCACCAGTACGGTGTCGGGGTCTTCCCACGCGATCTGCGACTTGGCCTCCGGCAGCTCGAATCCTTCGGCGACGAATTGCCTTGTGATCATGTCGAATTCGCGGACGATGGACGCGTCGGAGCCGCCGGGGGACAAGCCGACCAGCGCGCGCGTGTACTCGGGCTCGATGACGCCGGCGCCCGCCCACACCCACTTCTCGCCGTCGGCGCGGCCCAGTTCGTCGACGTCGATCAGCACGTCCCACTCGGGGGCGTCGGTGCGGTAGCTGTCCAGGGTGGTGCGTCGCCACAGCCCGCGCGGGTTGGCGGCGTCGCGCCAGAAGTTGTACAGGTGCTCGCCGCGACGCACCACGTAGGGAATGCGGGCGTCGGTGTCGAGCACCTCGAGCGCCTCGGCGCGCATCCGTTCGAAGCCGGCGTCACGGAATTCCGCCAGCGTGGGGGCGTTACGTGCACGCACCCAGTCCAGCGCCTCGTCGCCGCTGATGTCCTCGAGCCACAGATACGGGTCGGCGCCCTCGGCGGCAGCCTCAGATGTCATGGCAGCCATTGTGGCCCCGGCGGTACTGTGAGGTGTGTTACAGCGGTGAGAACGAGGAGCCGAGCAGATGACTGTTTTCGCGCGTCCGGGTACGGCCGGGGCATTGATGTCGTATCAGTCCCGGTACGAGAACTTCATCGGGGGGCAGTGGGTCGCACCGGCTGGCGGCCGGTATTTCGAGAACCCGACGCCGGTGACTGGCCAGACCTTCTGCGAGGTGGCCCGCTCGGATGCGGCCGACGTCGAGAAGGCGCTCGACGCCGCGCACGCGGCGGCACCGGCCTGGGGCAAGACCGCGCCGGCCGCGCGGGCGGGGATCCTGACCAAGATCGCCGACCGGATGGAGGAGAACAAGCTCGCGCTGGCGGTCGCCGAGGTCTGGGACAACGGCAAGCCGATCCGCGAGGCCTTGAGCGCCGACATCCCGCTGGCGGCCGACCATTTCCGGTACTTCGCCGCGGCGCTGCGCGCCCAGGAGGGCTCGCTGAGCCAGATCGACGAGGACACCGTCGCATACCACTTCCACGAGCCGCTCGGGGTGGTGGGGCAGATCATCCCGTGGAACTTCCCGATCCTGATGGCCGCCTGGAAGCTGGCGCCGGCGCTGGCGGCCGGCAACGCGGTGGTGCTCAAGCCCGCCGAGCAGACGCCGGCGTCGGTGCTCTACCTGATGTCGTTGATCGGTGACCTGTTGCCCGCGGGGGTGGTCAACGTCGTAAACGGGTTCGGCGCCGAGGCCGGCAAGCCGCTGGCGTCGAGCAACCGCATCGCCAAGATCGCGTTCACCGGCGAGACCACCACCGGGCGGCTGATCATGCAGTACGCCAGCCAGAACCTGATCCCGGTCACCCTCGAGCTCGGCGGCAAGAGCCCCAACATCTTCTTCTCCGACGTGATGGCGGCGCACGACAACTTCCAGGACAAGGCGCTGGAAGGGTTCACCATGTTCGCCCTCAACCAGGGCGAGGTGTGCACCTGCCCGTCGCGCAGCCTGATCCAGTCCGACATCTACGAC